>CAMFIW010000082.1 GCA_945952355.1 uncultured Phenylobacterium sp.
ATTTGGAACTAATCGCAAGTCCGTTTCGCGCGGCCGCAGCGAGGTCGATCTCGAAACGAATCCGGCCGTTCAGGTTTACGAACTGCACGACGCCGCCGCGGCGGTCCTTGTCGGTCACGGTCAGCATCGGGGCGCCGTCGACGGCGCGCAGGGCTTCGGCCGGAGCCTGCCCCTTGGACCCCGCGACATAGAGGATCTGGCAGGTCTCGCCATGCTCGATTCGGCCAAGGCGGCGGACCGCCATCGGGTGGTCGCCAAGCTTCTGTCCCTGCAGCGCGTCGTCGAGGATCGGGCCGAACGGGTCGTCGCCGGCGACGCAGACATAGAGCGGGCTGTTCGACGCCGGGAATGCGGCGACGGGCCATTCGACGAAGGGGGCGAGCTTTACGAGATAGGCCGCCTTCACCGCCATGGCGGGCTCGGGCCCGCCGGCGCGCGCCGCTCCGCCCGCGAGACAGAGCCCGGCGGCCAGAGCAACAAGAGATGGATTACGCCCCCAGCCCCGGATCATCTCCCGTCCCGGGCTCCGGGGCGAAAGGCTTGGCCCGGCTGGGGGCTTGGTGCGGACGCGCGCGCAATCATCGTCCCTCGCGATCTCGTTTCGCTTGGACGCCCCCGCCCCGACACTAGCAGCGAAGCCGGCGGCCGATCCAGCCGCGATTGCGGCGCTAGGGTTAACGCCCCGTGGTCCCGGCCGCAGGTTCCTCATAGGGCCACTTGATACCAAGCTGGTCGAGATAGGTTGGGTACTTCTTTGAATCGTAATAATATTTCCGCATCTCGGGGCGGAAACGCGCCATGGTGTCAGCGTTAATCTGCACCTGCGGCCGATCGTCCGCCGTCAGCATTGGGATGTAGTGCTGGTCCTTGTTCTGGACGTCCTTGAAATAGGCCTTGGCTTCGACCAGCAGCTTCGGCCTCGTCAGCAGGTCGATCAAGGTCATGGCCTCCACCTTGGCGCCGGCCACCACACCCTTGTGCGCCACCGGCGTCGCCATCGAGATCGCATTGGCCCAATGGTGACCCGGCAGGCCGGGAATGTTCGACGGATAGCGGATCGTGATGGTCGGCATGGTCCAGGAAATGTCGCCGATGTCGTCCGAGCCACCGCTCTCCGGCTTCTCCTTCGGGACCTCGAGTCCCTTCAGCTTGGTGTCGAGGCCCTCTTCCTTGGCCCCCACGCTGCGCTGAACGGCCTTGGCGAAGGTCTGTTCCTGCGGGGTCCAGGTCGGCAGGCCGACCTTCTCGATATTGGCCTGGGCGGCCTCGGCCATTGGCCGGTTGAAGTGTTGCGGCGCCGCTGTGCCCACCACGTGATGCTCGACCGTCGTGTCGGTCATCATCGCCGCGGCGTCTGCGATCTTGTTCCCGATCGCGTAGTTCTTCTGGATGTTCTCGAAGGTCTGCTCGCGGAAGAAGTACCAGACCGTCGCCTCGGAGGGCACGACGTTGGGCTGGTCCCCGCCGTCGGTGATCACGTAGTGGCTACGCTGCTCGGGCCGTAGGTGCTCCCGGCGGAAGTTCCAGGCCACGTCCATGAGCTCGACGGCGTCCAGCGCGCTCTTGCCTCGCCAAGGCGCGCCGGCCGCATGGGCGGCCTCGCCATGGAAGGTGTACTTCACCGAGACGTTGCCCGTGCCCTGCGGTTGGCCCCACGACGTCACGAGGTTCGAGTCGACGTGGGTGAAGATCGTCGCGTCGACGCCCTTGAACACCCCCTCGCGCACCATGAACGCCTTGCCGGCGACCAGTTCCTCAGCCACTCCCGGCCAAAGCATCAGCGTGCCGGCGATGTGCTCTTTCTCCATGATGTCCTTGACGGTGAGCGCGGCCACGACGTTGAGCGCCTGGCCGGAGTTGTGCCCTTCGCCATGGCCTGGCGCGCCAGGCACCAGCGGCTCGTGGCGGGGCACGCCAGGCTTCTGGTTCGCCTTGGGAATGCCGTCGATGTCGCTGCCGATGGCGATCACCGGGCCCCCGGTCCCGTTGGTCCAGGTCGCCGTCCAGCCGGTGGGCAGGCCCGCCACGCCGCGCACCACCTTGAAGCCATTCTTTTCCAGGAGGTCCGTCAGGTACTTGCTCGTCTCCACTTCCTGGAAGCCGAGCTCCCCGAACGAGAAGATCTGATCGACCATCACCTGGGCCAGCTTGGCGCGGCTGTCGACGCCGGCGATCGCCTGAGCCTTCAGGGCCTCGACCTGGGCGTCGGTCAGGTTGGCGGGCGTCGCCGGGGCCTGGGCCGGCGCGGCCACCGCGGCATGGGTCAACAGCGCCGCGATCCCGGCGCCCGCCAGGAGGGTCGAAAGCTTGCGATGGATCATCTCGGAAGGCCCCACTTTGTTTGACCCAAAAGGGGCCATGCTTCGGGACCGCGCGCAACGGTTGCACGCCAACGAAAAAGGGCGAGACCGGGGTCCCGCCCTTCCGCAAGGCTCGGGCGCCTCCGACCTAGGCCGCGAGCAAACCGCGGCGGCGGCGCAAAGTCGCGCCGATCAGGCCGAAGCCCGCAATCATCATGCCCCAGGTCGCCGGCTCCGGGATCGACGACAGGAAGATGTTGTCGATGGCGAAATCGTTGCCGCCGGCCGCGGTGACGTCGTTGGCGATGCGCAGCGTCAGGGTCTGGGTCGTGGCGCTGAAGATCGTGCCGGCCAGGGTATAGAAGCTGCCGGCGTCGCCGGGCGGCGCGGTCAGGATGTGGCCGATGTCGGTGAAGGTGACGCCGTCGAAGCTGTACTGGAACAGCAGGTTGGAGGCCGCGTTCACGCCCTTGTAGAGGCTGTTGCAGCAGACGTTGGCCGCCTCCGCCGAGAACGCATACGCGCCCGGTCCGACGGTAAGGGACTGTTCCCACACCACCGGCTGCGAACCCTTCGTCGAACCGTTGACGATCAGCATGCTGGTTGGGTCGGCGATCGACACCCAATAGGGCTGCACGAGGTTCGGATTGGTCCCGATCGTATAGAGACCTTCGCCCCAAAGCGCGCCGGCGCCCGGGGCGACGTAGGTGTGATCGGACGTGAAGCCGGTATTGCCGCTTTCGAAATCGCCGTTGACGATCAGGTTGACCGCCGCATGGGCGGAACCGGCCAACGCGAGGGACGCGGCGAGGGCCGTGGACGCAAGCACTCTCATGAGGGAACCCCAGCAAGCTGTACGAACCGGAAGGGGCTCCGGCTCTGGCCCCCAAACTCACGGCGAGTCGTCGGGTTCCCGACTTAATTCTGAATTTCCAACAATGCTCGCGCCTTGCGCGAGATTTGTCACGCGTCGTTAATAAATGAGCGGGGCCTCAGCCCCGCTCAGGTCATTCCATAGTCAAGGTTATACTGACCAACGACTATTTCGCATCGTCGTAAAATTTCGCGACGTCGCTCTTCATCTGAGTCAGAGCCTGAGGATTCAGATAGACCATGTGGCCGGACGGATAGTAGGCGAACCGCACATTGCCCTTCAGGCTGGGGTCGAGCTGCATGTGGCTGATGTCGTACTCGGTGCCGAAGAACGGTGTCGCCATGTCGTAGAGGCCGTTCAGCGAATAGAGCTTCAGCTTCGGATTCTGGCGCATGGCCGCCGACAGGTCGAGGGCGGTGTCGGCCACGTTCTGGGCTCGCTGGGAGCCCGGCGGCTTGTGCTTCCAGTCCCAGGCTTGATTGATGCCCTGGCCCGACGGTCGGTAGTCCAGGTCGGTCGTGTAGCCCAGCTCGCGGCCCAGATAGTCGTGCAGCGAGGCGATGAACGGGCCCGACACCTGCACATCGGAAGCGTCGTATTCCGGGCTCTCGCCAGCGGCGTCCACGTCGATGGCGGTGAAGCGGCTATCATAGCGGCCGACCGTCCGGCGCTGGTCGCGCAGCAGTTCCTTGCGGAACCGCGACAGATCCACCCGCAGGTCCGAGCGCTTCAGGAAGTCCACCGACAGGCCGGTATAGGCCGACATCTGCCGCGCCACGCTGTCCAACTCGGCCTCGGAGATGTTGCTGCCCTTGGCCAGCGCCGCCACGTACGGCCCGTTGGCGAAGTCGCGCACCTCCTGCAGGAAGGCGTTCATGTCGGCCGGATCCTTGGCCAGCTTGTGGTGGTAGGCGGCGGTGACCGCGTAACTCGGCAGATAGGTCTGGTAGATGTGGTCGAAGCCGGCGTCCCGCGTCCCGTAGTTCAGGATCGAGGACAGGATCAGCACGCCGTTCAGCATGACACCTCGGTCCTGCAGGGCGTAGGCGAGGCCTGCCGAACGCGTCGTGCCGTAGCTTTCGCCGAAGATGAACTTCGGCGAGTTCCAGCGGTGGTTGATGGTGATGTAGCGGCTGATGCCCTTGGCGAAGGCGTCTATGTCCTGGTCCACGCCCCAGAAGGTCTTGCCCGGCGTGTCGCCCAGCGGCCGCGAATAGCCGGCTCCGATGGCGTCGAGGAACACCAGGTCGGACTTGTCTAGCAGGCTGTCGTTGTTGTTGATCACCTTGAACGGGCCGGGGCTCGCCGGGTTCGGGGCGTTGGTGATCACCCGCACCGGTCCGAACGAGCCCATGTGCAGCCACATGGACGAGGAGCCCGGGCCGCCATTGTAGAGGAAGGTCACAGGCCGGTCGGCCTCTCCCTTCGCCCGGTCGGCCACATAGGCGACGTAGAACATCGACGCGATCGGCTTGCCCTCGTCGTCGCGCAGGGTCAGCGTCCCGGCCGTCGCCGTATAGGGGATGGTCTTGCCGCCGACCGTGGCGGTGTGGCGGCTGGTCTTGGCCACTTCTGCGACCGGGGCAGTGGCGATGTCGGCGTCGGAGATCTTGCTCGAAGCCGCCCGCTCGCCGCGCGGCGATGTCTTCTCGGGCTGGGCGCCGGTGCGGCTTTCAACTTCCGCGCCCTTGCCCGAACGCTGCGCCGCCTCGGTCGCCTGCTGAGCGACGGCCACGCCGCCCTGGGCCAGCAGGCACGCGCCCGCCAGAAGTGTGAGTGCGAGCCGGCGCATGGGGTCCCCTCCGAGAAGCCTGAAAGTTCTGCGCGCGTCTTTTGCCCGCCCCGCGGCTTGGCCGTATGTCACCCTTGATACATGACGGCGTAAGAAAACCGCCACGCCTCACGCGGGGTCATGATTGATGCGACCCACCCCGCCCTGACAATCTGGCGCCCAGAACGCAGGACAGGCGTCGCGGGAGGCCACGGCATGAACGAGCTCGATTTCACCGGAAAGACGATCCTGGTCGTCGGCGGATCCAGCGGCATCGGCAACGGCGTCGCCCATGCCTTCCGCGAACGCGGCGGCAAGGTCCACATCTGGGGCACGCGGCCCAACGCGGCCGACTATGACGGGGTCGAGGGCTCCGACCTCTCCGGCCTGACCTATCACTATGTCGACGTCGCCGACCGGGCCCGGATTGATGCGGTCGCGGCCGAGATCCCGGCCATGGATGTGCTGGTCCTCTGCCAGGGCACCGTCGTCTACAAGCGCGGCGAGTTCGAACCGCCGGGTTGGGACCGGGTGATGGCGGTCAACCTCGACAGCCTGATGGACTGTTCACGCGCCTTCCACGGCAAGCTCGCGGCCGCCAAGGGCTCGATCATCATCGTCAGCTCGGTGTCCGGCTACAAATCCAACCGCGGCAACCCGGCCTACGCCGCCTCCAAGGCCGGCGCGATCTCGCTCACCAAGACCCTCGGCGAGGCCTGGGCGCGCGACGGCATCCGGGTCAACGGCATGGCGCCGGGCCTGGTCGACACCAAGCTGACCAAGGTCACCACCGAGCATCCCGACCGCCTGGCTGGCGCCCTGCGCGGCATACCGATCGGGCGGATGGGCACGCCGCAAGACATGGCCGGCGCGATCCTGTTCCTGGCCTCGCCCCTGGCCGGCTATGTCGCAGGCCAGACGATCATCGTCGACGGGGGGCTTTCGCTGTGACCCTCAGCCGCTCCCTCAAGGGCTCCATCGCCCTCGTCACCGGCGCGGGGTCGGGCATGGGCGCCGCCACCGCCCGCGTCTTGGCCGCCGAGGGCGCCCACGTGGCCGTCACCGACTACGACCTCGCCTCGGCAGAGGCGGTGGCCTACGAGATCGCCCAGGAGGGCCTGTCGTGCGCCGCCTGGGGCCTGGACGTCTCCGATCCCGACCGCATCCGTACCGTGGTCGCCGAGGTCGCCGCCAAGTTCGGCGGGCTCGACATTGTCATCAACAACGCTGGCGTCTCGGCCTTCTGTCCGATCGATTCCGACGCCTATGACGGGGTTTGGGCCAAGTCGCTGGCTGTATTGCTCACCTCGCACCAGCAGATGATCCGCGCGGCCCTGCCGCACCTGCGAAGGTCCGCCGCGCCCCGCATCGTCAACATCGCCTCGACCGAGGCGCTGGGCGCGACGTCGCGCGACAGCCCATACGCCGCCGCCAAGGCCGGGGTCACCGGCCTCACCCGCGCGCTCGCCGTCGAACTCGGCCGCGAAGGGATCACCGTCAATTGCATCTGCCCAGGCCCGATCGCCACCGGAATGACCGCCGCCATACCGGACGACGACAAGGCGGTGTTCGCCAGGCGCCGGACCGCGCTCGGCCGCTACGGCCGGCCCGAAGAGGTCGCCCATGTGACGGTCAGCCTCTGCCTGCCAGCGGCCAGCTACATCACCGGCGCGACCATCCCGGTGGATGGCGGCCTGATGGCGCGGAATGCGTGATGGGCGCCTGACGTCCTCCCGGTCCCTCACCCAGGAACCGGGAGTCGTCGATGCCGTCGGCCCCGTGAACCCCTGAATCCTTGGGGCGGCGAACGAAGACCCCGCGCCCCCAGCGCGGGGTCTCGCCGGATGCGAAGGACAAGCGGCGGGGGGCCGCTACCGCATCCATTCGCCGTATCAACGGCATGAACAGGTTAGCCGAGGCCCGCCCCGCGATCAGATGCACCGCAGGGCGCCGCAATGCACAAGGTTGCAAGCACTCAACCAAATTAATGTCGAATCAAAAACACAACCCTCAGATGTTCGCTCGGGAGGTTTCAAGCCTCCCCTGCGACCTCGGCGGTGCTGCGCACCTTCACCTGTCGCACGGGCGGGGACCTGTCGCAGGACGCGCGGAGCGGCGACGACACCTGGGCCTACTCGTACAACGCCAGGAAGCGTCTGGTGGTCTGGAAGAAGAACGGGACCGACGCCGGCTACTATGGCTACGACTATCAGGGCCACCGGGTGTGGCGCACGGTGTTCGGGACCTCGACGGTCCAGAGCCACTATGTCTACGACCTGCAGGGCCACCTGATCGCCGAGCATGACGGGGCGACGGGCGCGGTGGTGCGGGAATATGTCTGGCTGGACGACACGCCGGTGGCGATGATCGACTCATCGTCCGGCACGGCCCAGACCTACTACATCCACACCGGCCAGATCGAAGAGCCGCTGGTGATGACCGACGCCTCCAAGGCCAAGGTGTGGGACGGCTATGTCGAGCCGTACGGCCAGGCCCAGGTGTTCGGCACGCCCAGCGCCGGGCTGGACCTGCGCCTGCCGGGCCAATTCTACGAAGCCGAGACCGGCGGCCTGAACCAGAACTGGAACCGGAACTACGATCCGAGCCTGGGGCGGTACGCGCAGGTCGATCCGCTGGGCATCGACGTAGGTCAGGATCCCTATATGTATGTGAATGGAAGGCCGCTGGAGTTCACTGATCCCAACGGCAAATTTCTGGTCGGCCTCGCGGGTGCAGGTATCGGCGGAATTGTCGGCGGGGGAACCAACCTAGGAACGCAGCTCATTCAAAACCATGGTGATTGGAGCAAGGTTAATTGGTCGAATGTCGGTTGGTCTGCCGGCACGGGTGCTCTGCAAGGGTTTCTGATGACGACGCCGCTTGGTCTAGACATTTGGGCTACTATGGCGATCGGCGCTGGAACCAATCTTCTCAACTACGCTCTGACCACTCCCGTCCCCTATGATTGTTGCCCGCCGGGCAAGTGCTGGACCCTGGAGGGGGCGGGCTGGGCGGTTGGAACTGGAGCCCTCGGAGCTTGGCTGGGAGGGACCGCCCCGAACCCCTATATGTTCATCAAGCCGTCGCCGTTCCTCAACGACCTCGGGCTTGTGACTAAAATGGTTTCGCCAAAGGTGATGGTCACCAATTTGTTGGGTTCCACCGTAAGCAATGTGCCGCAGCCGCAATGAAAATTCGATCTATCACGCTTAGACGTACTCTGGTGGTGCTGCCATATATTGCAGCGGGTGCTGGTTTGGTGGCAATCTCTATAAAGATATCAAAATATCGCATGTCTGACTGGTCGAAGTACACGTTCTACGCGATATTTGCTTCCATATTTTTGTGCAAGATCTTTAGCGATTGGAGGCGATCAAAAGGCGGCGGCTATTAAGTTTGGAGGCGCAGATGGTTGAGTGAGTGCGTTCTCGAAATCTGTGAGACGGTAGCTCTTGGGGTGATGGCTAGTGTGGAGCCTTGGCCGAGGTCGCGAGTGGCGGCAGATTGCGTTCTCTGGATTTGGCAAGCGCGTGTGGCGAAGAAGACTGTCGGGCGTTGTGGTTTCGGTCCTCGCGCACCTTTTCTGCGTAGGGCTGATGCTCCTTGGCTTGGCCGCCAAGGCCTATGGTGATCTTGGCGGGGCCGATGGCGTCGGAATTGCGGTTAGCCTCGTGTCGGGACTGCCCAAGGC
>CAMFIW010000083.1 GCA_945952355.1 uncultured Phenylobacterium sp.
ACAAGACCGCCTTCCTGGGCCTGACCGAGGCCGAGTTGACCCCCGCGGTCCAGGGCGCGGTCCAAACCCTGCTGGGCGAGATCGACGACCTGCGCGCCGAGGTCTCCCGCCTGAAGGCTCGGCTGAGCGAGGCCGAGGAGCTGGCCGACCGCGACCCCCTGACCCCGGTCCTGAACCGCCGCGCCTTCGTGCGCGAACTCGGCCGCATCCGCACCTTTTCCGAACGCTATGGCTCGCCGGCTAGCCTGGTCTTCTTCGACCTCGACGGATTCAAGCACGTCAACGACCGCTTCGGCCACGCCGCCGGCGACTCCGCGCTGCAGGCCGTGGCCCAGCGTCTGGCCGGCAATATCCGCGAGAGCGACATCGTCGGACGGATGGGCGGGGACGAGTTCGCGGTGATCCTGGTCCAGGCCGACAAGGCCACCGCTGAGGCCAAGGCGCTGGCCTTGTCGAAATCCATCGAGAGCAGCCCGATCCGCTTCGGCGACTGGTCGGCCCCCCTGCACATCTCCTTCGGCGTGCGCGAGATCACCCCGGACCTCGAGCCCGAAACCCTGATCGCCGAAGCCGACGCCGCCATGTACGCCAGGAAGCGCGAACACCGGCAGCAGGCGGGCTGATCCGGGCCAGGTCCTCCCCCGATGCGGAGGAACCCGAGCTATGCGATGATGTCCGGCGTCAGCTGATCCTTCAGTCGCTGGATCTCGTCCTTAAGCGCCAACTTCTTCCGCTTCAGCCGGCCGATCACCATCATGTCCGGCACGGGCGCGACCGCCAGGGCCTGGACCGCGACGTCCAGGTCGGCGTGCTCCTGCTGGGCCACGGCCAGCCGCGCCCGGATGGGGGCATCCGGATCGTCAGCTTCGATATGGTCGTTCATTACGCACGCCCCGAACCCAGAGCCCTTTAGGGTCAGATGGCATCATCTGACCCGTTGAAAAGGGCTCTAAATCAAAAGTTTGGAGCGTGTCAGACGCCGAAACCGCTCACACTTTCGGCTGACACGCTCCATAGGCCGCGATCATGCCACGCGGCCCGCCGCCGTAAAGCGCTACCTCTCAGCGCAAGACCGAGGCGAGGCCCGCCAGGGCGTCGTCCGGCGCGGCCTGGCCCCAGGCGGCGGAGGCGGCCTTCAGGGATTCGAGCGCCGGATGGCCGCCGCTCGAGGGGCCCGCAAGGGTCTCCAGCGTCTCCATCAGCACGCGTTCGGCGCGCAGCTCGGCGGCCTTGATATCCTCTCGCAGGCCTTCGCGCCCGCCGTCGTCGACCGGCGGAAAGGCCGGCTTCAGCGCGCGGCGCACCTCGCGCAGCGGCTTCAGGATTGTCGCGTCCCAGGCCTTGGCGAGCTTGGCCGCCTCGGCGAGAGTGGCGGCGTCCGGCCCCTCGGCCCACACCGCCCACAGCAGGAACGAAGTGTTCTGGCCATGCGCGTCCTGCAGGAAGAGGGTCGCCTCCGGCACGCCGGGTTCGCCATAGGCCTTCAAGGTCCAGTCCCACAGCGACATCAGGCCTCTCCCTTCAGCGGGCCCACGTCCTGGCCCCAACGCTTCACGCTCGCCCAGCTCAGGCCGAACAGATCCAGGGCCCGGCCCACCGATTGGTCGACCATCTCCTCCAGGCTGTGGGGCTTCGCGTAGAACGCGGGAAGCGGCGGGGCGATCACCGCGCCCATCTCGGCCAGCCGCACCATGGTCCGCAGGTGACCCAGGTGCAGCGGGGTCTCGCGCACCATCAGCACCAGCGGCCTGCGCTCCTTCAGGGTCACGTCGGCGGCCCGGGTCAGCAGGGAGGAGGTCACGCCCGAGGCGATCTCGCTCATGGTGCGCACCGAGCAGGGCGCCACGATCATCCCAAGGGTCGGGAACGAGCCCGAGGCGACGGCGGCCCCGACGTCGCTGGTCTTGTGGACGATGGAGGCCCGCGCCTGGACCTCCGCCACCGACAGCTCTGTCTCCTGAACGATGGTGAGCGCCGCCGCGCGCGAGAGGATCAGATGGGTCTCGACGCCGAGGTCCCGACAGGCGTCCAAAGCCCGCAGGCCATAGGCCACGCCGCTGGCGCCGGAGATGCCGACGATCAGGCGCGAAGGCTCAGACTGGCTCAATTGGCGGGCTCCCGCGCCTGCGATCCGGGCGCCGGTTCCAGGCGCCGCTTTGCAAAGATATGTGATCTGACAGTCCGCGCCAGCGGGTGTTCACTGATCGCAGCTCATTCAACAGAAGGAGACGTACGGTCATGGCCGTTGAAGCCCGCATTCGTGAACTCGGCGCCCGCCACCAGTCCCTGGACAAGGCAATCCAGGACGAGATGAGCCGGCCGTCCGCCGACGATGTGAGGTTGAAGGAGCTCAAGCGACAAAAGCTTCGTCTCAAGGAAGAGATGGAAGCTCTCAAGTCCAAGCCGCACTAGGCTCGGCATTCCCGGCGCGCCGCTGAGGCGGCCCGCCGGGAGCTTTCGATCAGTCTTCGTCGCCTTCGTCGTCGTACTCGTGCGACGCGGCGTCTTCATGTTCGTCGTCGTGATCGGCCTCGGCATGCGCCTCAGTCGCACCGGTCTCGGAGGCCGGTTCGAGGGTCGGGCCATCGGGCTCGACGATGCCCTTGCGCGCGTCGTCCTTGGCCTTCTTCTCGGCCGCCTTCTTGACCACCGCGTCCAGCTCCAGCTGGGTCGCGAGGCCGAGCGTCACCGGGTCGACCGGCTTGATGTTCGCCGCATTCCAGTGGGTGCGGTTGCGCACCTGGTCGATGGTGGCCTTGGTCGTGCCCAGCAGGCGGGCGATCTGGCTGTCGGCCACTTCCGGGTGGTTGCGCAGGAACCAGGCGATGGCGTCCGGACGGTCCTGCCGGCGCGACACCGGAGTGTAGCGCGGCGCCTTCTTGACCGGCTTCAGGAGCTCGGCATGCCGCGACTTCTGGGCCTTCATCCGATACTTCGGATTGTTCTGGGCCGCGTCCAGCTCTTCCCGGGAGAGCTGGCCGTTGGCGATCGGGTCGGCGCCGCGGATGTCGCGCGCCACTTCGCCGTCGGCGATGCCTTTCACCTCGAGCGGGTGCAGGCCGCAGAAATCGGCGATCTGATCGAAGGTCAGCGAGGTGTTGTCGACCAGCCAGACGGCGGTCGCCTTCGGCATCAGGATCTCGGTCATGGCGTATTCCTAAAACAGCGGCGCCCGGCCTTTCGGCCGGGCGGTGCATGAAGCTGCACCCCATATAGGCCGGATCGGCGGCCAAGAAAACGACAATCGGTGAAGGTGTTCGCGGCGGAACCGCGCGGTCCGGAAGCTGTTCCCTACGGCGGGTCGGGGGTTCGAGGAGACCCGCCATGCCCATGCCCTGGGAACGACATTCTGACGCCTACCGCGACGACTCGGCCGCGCGCCGCCTGGAAGAGCGCGACGACTATGGCCAGGCCGACTATAGCCGCGACTACGCCTACGATCCCGACACCCGCGCCGGCTATGCCCGCGATGGACGAGACGAGAGCCATGACCTTGGCCCCTACGAGCCCCGCACATGGCGCGGCCGCTCACCGAACCTCGGCCGCGACGAACGCCGCGACCGGGCCCGCCTGGCCGTCGACCACCGGATTCTGGCCATCATCACCGAGCGGCTGGAGCGCGACCGCCGCATCGATTCCTCCGACGTCGAGATCACCGTCGAGGACGGCGTGGTCTACCTCTCCGGCTCGGCGCGCACGCGCGAGGGCAAGCGGCGGATCGAAAACCTGGTCGACGTCGACGGGGTGAGCGACGTGGTCAACGGACTGCGGGTGCGCGAGCCCGAGCGCCACCGGGGCCTGTTCGGCTTCTAGCCTCCTGGCGCCGGCCGGGCTTTGGGATCATCCTGCCGCCAAACAGCAGGAGGAAACGCCATGGCCAATCGGCAGATCGTGCTGCAGGAGCTGCCCCGCGACCGGCTGGGGCCGGAGCATTTCCGGCTCGCCGAGGCCGAGGTCCCGCAGGCCGGCGACGGCCAGGTGCTGCTGAAGACCCGCTATGTTTCGCTGGACGCCGCCAATCGCGCCTGGATGCAGGGCGCCACCTATCGCGCCGCCCTCGCCGCGGGCGACGTCATGGCGGGCGGCGCCCTGGCCGAGGTGGTCGACAGCCAGGTGGGTCACCTGAAGCCCGGCGACCTGGTCTTCGCCGACACCGGCTGGCAGGACTATGCCGCCCTGCCGGCCAAGCGGCTGGAGAAGCTGCCGGACCTCAAGCCCCTCACCCATCTGCTCAGCGTCTATGGCGTGGCGGGGCTTACCGCCTATCACGGCCTGATGGAGTGCGGCCGGCCCAAGGCGGGCGAGACGGTCGTGGTCTCGGCGGCGGCCGGATCGGTGGGCTCGCTGGTCGGCCAGATCGCCAAGATCAAAGGCTGCAAGGTGGTAGGGATCGCCGGCGGCGCGGAGAAGGGCGCCTGGCTGAAATCCGAACTCGGATTCGACGAGGCGGTCGACTACAAGGCCGGCGACGTTCGCCGCGCCCTGCGCGCCGCCTGCCCCGACGGGGTCGACGTCTATTTCGACAACACCGGCGGCGACATCCTGGAGGCCGCCCTGTTCAACATGAACATCCACGGGCGCATCGCCTGCTGTGGGGCGGTCTCGCAATATGACGGCGCGGCCCCGCCGCACGGTCCGCGCGGCGTGCCCGGCCTGATCGTCACCAAGCGGCTGAAGATGGAGGGCTTCATCGTCTCCGACTTCCGAGACAAGGACGCGCAGGCCCTGGCCGACATGCAGGCCTGGGTCGCCGACGGCCGCCTGAAGGTGCAGGAGGACGTGATCGAGGGTCTGGAGAACCTGCCGGCGGCCCTGATCGGCCTCCTGGCCGGCGAGAACCGCGGCAAGCGGATGGTGAAGGTGGCCTAGCTCAGCGCCCGCCGCCCCACGATCTTCAGGCCGTAGCCGCCGGAGCCCGGCAGCACGGTCGAGGAGTTGCTCAGCAACACCATGTCGCGCACCCCCAGGTCGATCAGGATCTGGGCCCCGACACCGTAGTCGCGCAGCACGTTGGCGCCATGGTCGACCTCGCCGTCAGAGCCGTAGCGCTCCGACAGCCAGGCCGGGTTGGAGTCGCGGATGAACACCGCCACGCCCGCGCCCTCATAGTCGGCGATCGCGCTCAGCGCCTTGGGCACATAGTCCTGGCGCGACTCCACGTGGCCCAGCATGTCGGCGGCCATGTCGACGCGGTGCATCCGCACCAAGGTCGGCTTGTCGGCCTCGATCTTGCCCTTGGTCAGGACCACGTGCTCGGTCTTGTCGAGGATGTTGCGGTAGATGACCATCCGGAAGCGGCCGCCATGGGCGCTGTCGAACGGCCGCTCCAGCACCCGCTCCACCTGCCGCTCGGTGCGGCGGCGATAGGCGATCAGGTCGGCGATGGTGCCGATCTTCAGACCGTGCAGCTGGGCGAAGCTGATCAGGTCGGGCAGGCGCGCCATCGACCCGTCGTCCTTCATGATCTCGCAGATCACGCCGGCCGGGTTCAGGCCCGCCATGCGGCTGATGTCGACCGCCGCCTCGGTGTGGCCAGCGCGGACCAGGACGCCGCCGTCGCGCGCGACCAGCGGGAAGACGTGGCCGGGCGAGACGATGTCGTCGGGCCCCTTGGTCGGGTCGACCGCCACCGCCACGGTGTGGGCGCGGTCATGGGCCGAGATGCCGGTCGTGACGCCTTCCCGGGCCTCGATGGAGACCGTGAAGGCGGTGCCCATGCCCTCGCGGTTCTCGGCGGCCATCGGCGGCAGGCGCAGCTGGCGCGCGCGCTCGGCGGTGATCGACAGGCAGATCAGGCCGCGGGCGAACCGGGCCATGAAGTTGATCTGGTCCGGCGTGGCGAACTGGGCCGGGATGATGACGTCGCCCTCGTTCTCCCGGTCCTCGGCGTCGACCAGGATGTAGGGGCGGCCGTTGCGGGCGTCCTCGATGATGTCCTCGATCGGGCTGATCGCGCTCTCATGGGCGGCTTCGCTCACGGCTTCGCCCTCCTTGCCGGATTGGACCAGATAGGGACGCTTCATCGACCAGCCTTCATCTTGGCGAACTCCAGCACCTGCTCGCCCACCGTGGTGAGCTGCCAGCCGTCCTTCGGGTCCTTGGCCGAACCGTCGGCCTCGAACGAACCGGAATTCGCGTTCAGGGCCGCGCCGAACGGCGTCGGCCAGCCCCGCATCGCATGTATGATCGATCGCACCGCCGTCAACGTCGTTCCGGCGGCCTGCCAGCCTTCGGCGGTGACGACGACGCCCACGGCGCGACCGGTGAAATAGGGCCGCGCGTCGTCGCGCAGCAGCTCCAGGGTGTCCAGGGTGTTCTTCATCACGCCGGACAGCGAACCGTGATAGCCGGGCGTGGCGACGATGATCCCGTCGGCCTCGCGCACCGCGTCGATCAGCACCTGCTGGTCGGCGTTCGGACCGCCGGGCCCGGGGTTGAACAGCGGCAGCCCCGCCAGGAACTCACCGCCGAGCAGGCGCGTGCGGCCGCCTCCGGCCTCCACCGCCTTCAGCGCGATGGCCAGCGCCTTCTCGGTCGACGAGCTCGGGCGGACGGTGCCGCCCAACCCCAGGATCAACGGTCCGTCAGAACTCATGCCGCCCCCTCGAACACCTTCTTCAGTTCCGTCTTCAGGATCTTGCCGTTCGCGTTGCGCGGCAGGGTCTCGGGCCAGAACTCGACCTTCACCGGGACCTTGAACGCCGCGAGCTTGCCCCGCACCCAGTCGCGCAGCTCCTGCCCGGTCGCGTCCGCGCCCGGTTTCAGATGCACCACCGCGCCAGGCTCCTCGCCCAGCGTCTTGTGCGGAATGCCGACGAGCCCCGCGTCCTACACACCCCGGACCCTGCAGACGATATGCTGGACCTCCACCTCGTAGATGGCCGCACCGCTACAGACCAGCATGTCCTTGGCCCGGTCGATGATGAACAGGAAGCCTTCCTCGTCCACCCGCGCCAGGTCGCCGGTGCGCAGCCAGCCGTCGACGAAGGTCTCGGCCGTGGCCTCGGGCTTGTTCCAGTAGCCCTTCACCACCTGCGGGCCCTTGACCCACAGCTCGCCGACCGCGTTCACCGCCAGCACGGTCTTGCCGTCGGCCGGATCGCGGATCTGCATCTCGCCCACCGGCGCCGCCGGGCCGGCCGAGTCGGGACGGCCCTCATAGTCCTTGCCGGAGTGGCCGGTGAAGGTGGCCGTGGTCTCGGTCATGCCCCAGCCGTTGCCGGGCGCGGAGCCGGGAAACACCTCAACGATCTTGCGCACCAGCTCCGGCGCCGACGGCGCGCCGCCATAGGCCACGGCGACCAGCGAGGAGAGGTCGTACTTGGATCGCGCCGGATGCTCGATCAGCTGCCAGGCGATGGTCGGCACGCCGCCGGTCGACGAGACCTTCTCCCGCTCGATCAGCTGCATGGCCTGTTCCGGCTCCCAGCGGCGCATGATCACGATCTTTCCGCCGGAATTCATGGTCGGCCCCATGTTCGCCGACAGGCCCGTGGCGTGGAACATCGGCACCACCAGCAGGCCCACGCGGGGAGGCAGCTTGTGCGGATCGCTCTCCGGGATCGGCAGGCCTGCGCGCAGGGCGCCGCGCGCCACGCCGATGCCGCCCGCCATCACGTTGGAGGTCATGTTGCGATGGGTGCCGAGCGCGCCCTTCGGCCGGCCGGTCGTGCCGGAGGTGTAGAGGATGGTGGCGTCGTCGTCGGGCTCGATCGCCACGTCGGGGACAGCCGCCTTCGGCAGCTTGCCCCAGTCGTTGACCGCGCCGATCACGCCCTCGAGCCCCGCGACCTTGGCGTCGGGAACCGCGCCGGCCAGCCGGGTCACATAGATCTTTTCCAGGTCCGGCAGGTTGGGCAGGGATTCCACGATCCGCCCCAGCCGCTCGTCGTCGACGATCGCGACCTTGGTCCCGGAATCGGCCAGGCCGTATTCCAGCTCCGGCCCGGTCCACCAGGCGTTCAGCGGAGTCACGATCGCGCCGCACAGCACCCCGGCCCAGAAGGCCACCGGCCATTCCGGCAGGTTGCGCATGATCACCGCGACCCGGTCGCCCTTCTTGACCCCGTCCGCCTGCAGGCGATGGGCGAGCGCGATCGTCGCGCGGCCGAAGCTGTCATAGGTCGCGCGGTCGTCCTCGTAGACCAGGAATTCGCGCTCCGGGAAGGTCTGGCCCGACAGGAACATGTCGCGCAGCGTCGCCGGCGCGTGCTTCCAGGTGCGGGTCATGATCCCGCGGATCGGCCGCTCTTCGATCTCGAACCGCGAGCCCGGCTGGGTCAGCTGGTCGTGCGCCTCGGCGATGGTCATGACCGGCCAGGTCTGGGCGGCGGCGGGCGGTTGCGCGGTCGTGGTCTCGGACATCTCAAATCTCGAAATTGATCAATGGCGTCAAAAATGAAGAGAGGCGGCGTCCGAAGACGCCGCCCCACATAATCGCCCCTTCCCACCGAGGGGAAGGGGATAGAGCGCTAAAGGTCAGACCTCTGCCTTCTCGCGGCGGGAGAGGCCCATCTTGGCGTACTCTTCCTTCATCGCGGCCACCTCCGTGGCGTACTTCTCCTGGGCCGCCTCGCGCAGCTTCGGGATGTGATAGCCGGGG
>CAMFIW010000084.1 GCA_945952355.1 uncultured Phenylobacterium sp.
GGCGGGTCCTCGGGCACGGCGAACGCGTCTCGGGGAGCAGCGCCCTGTCGCTCTATCTCGGCCACCCCGCCGCGCCCGGCGGGGCGCCCCGCCGCGTGGCCCTCGGCGCCGCGGCCGACCTCTGCCTGCTCGGGGTCCCGCTGTCCGAAGCCCTGGTGAGTCCCGATGCCGGCCATGTCGCCGCGACGCTCGTGGACGGCGAACTCACCTTCGGCTGACAGGCCAGGTCGGCCCGCGCCAGCCCCGCGACCGTGCGGGCAGGGCGTTTCGGCGGCGGCGCGAGGGCCTTCGCCTGACGCTGGGACAGGTGTGTAACAGCCTGATACCGGCTTGAATTCACCGCCGCGAACCTCTTGTGTGGCGACAAAATCAAGTCGAGGACGCCTCCATGAAGACCCGCATCACCGAACTTTTCGGGATCCAGCACCCTGTCATCCAGGGCGGCATGCACTTCGTCGGCTTTGCCGAGATGGCGGCCGCCGTCTCGAACGCCGGCGGCCTCGGCCTCATCACCGGCCTGACCCAGCGCAGCCCCGAGCTCCTGGCGAAGGAGATCGCCCGCTGCCGCGAGATGACCGACGAGCCGTTCGGCGTGAACCTGACCTTCCTGCCGGCCGTCACCCCGCCGGACTATCCGGGCTACGTGCAGGCGATCATCGAGGGCGGTGTGAAGATCGTCGAGACGGCCGGCAACAACCCGGCCAAGTGGCTGCCGATCCTGAAGGAAAACGGCATCAAGGTGATCCACAAGTGCACTTCGGTCCGCCACTCGCTCAAGGCCGAGCAGATCGGCTGCGATGCGGTCAGCGTCGACGGCTTCGAGTGCGGCGGCCACCCGGGCGAGGACGACGTCGGCAACTGGGTCCTGCTGCCCCGCGCCGCCGAGGAGCTGAAGATCCCCTTCGTCGCCTCGGGGGGTGTCGCCAACGGTCGCCAACTCGCCGCCGCGCTGGCCATGGGCGCCGACGGGGTCAACATGGGCACCCGCTTCATCGCCACCAAGGAAGCCCCGGTGCATGAGAACGTGAAGCAGGCCCTGGTGGCCGCCTCCGAGCTCGACACCCGCCTGATCATGCGCCCGCTGCGCAACACCGAGCGCGTGCTGAACAACGCCGCGGTCGAACGCCTGCTGGCCAAGGAAAAGGAGATGGGCGCCAACATCTCCTTCGCCGACATCGCCGAGGAAGTGGCGGGGGTCTATCCGCGCATCATGATCGACGGCGAGATGGACGCCGGCGGCTGGTCTTGCGGCATGGTCGCCGGCCTGATCCACGACATCCCGACCTGCAAGGCGCTGATCGAGGGCATGGTCGCCGAGGCCGAGCAGATCATCCGCGGCCGGCTCGCCGCGGTCCTCTGAGACCGATAGGGCGGCGGTCCTAGACCGCCGCCTCGTCCGGCACGTTGGCGTCGAGCTCCTCGAGCCAGATCTTCGCCGTGCCGTCCGACGGCGCGCGCCAGTCGCCACGCGGCGAGAGGCTGCCGCCGGACACCACCTTCGGGCCGTTCGGCAGAGCCGAGCGCTTGAACTGGCTGATCTCGAAGAAGCGGAACAGGAACAGCCGCAGCCATGTCTTGATCGTCGCCAGGTCGTAGGCGTTGCGCGTCTCGTCCGGGAAGTGCGGCGGCCAGGCGCCGGCCTTCACGTCCTTCCAGGCGTGCCAGGCCAGGAACGCCACCTTCGACGGCCGCAGCCCGTAGCGGGTCACGTGGTAGAGGTTGAAGTCCTGCAGCTCGTAGGGCCCGATCTTCGCCTGGGTGCTCTGGATCGCCCCGCTCGCGTCGGCCGGCACCAGCTCGGGCGAAATCTCGGTGTCGAGGACGCTGAGCAGGGTCTCGGAGGCGTCGGCCTCGAACTGGCCGTTCGTGGCGCACCAGCGGATCAGGTGCTGGATCAGGGTCTTCGCCACCGAGCCGTTGACGTTGTAGTGGCTCATCTGGTCGCCGACCCCGTAGGTGCACCAGCCGAGGCCGAGTTCCGACAGGTCCCCGGTGCCGAGCACGATGCCCGCACGCTGGTTGGCCAGCCGGAACAGGTAGTCCGTCCGCAGGCCCGCCTGCACGTTCTCGAAGGTCACGTCATAGACCGGCTCGCCGCCCGCGAACGGGTGCTTCATGTCGGCCAGGAGCTGGCGCGCCGCCGGACGGATGTCGATCTCCTCGCCGGTGACGCCCAGGCCGTTCATCAGCTTCCAGGCGTTGGACTTGGTCCCCTCGCTGGTCGCGAAGCCCGGCATGGTGAAGCCCAGGATATTAGCCCGCGGCAGGCCCAGCCGGTCGAACGCCTTGGCGGCCACGATCAGGGCGTGGGTGGAATCCAGTCCGCCCGACACCCCGATCACGATGTGCTGGGTCTTGGTCGCCTGCAGCCGCTTGGCCAGACCCTGGACCTGGATGTTGAAGGCCTCGTAGCAGTCCTTGTCGAGCCGCGCGGCGTCGTCCGGCACGAAGGGGAAGCGGTCGAGCGGCCGCAGGAGGCCGAGATCGGCGAAGCTGGGCTTGTGCTCGAACCGTACGCGGCGGAACCGCGTCTCCGGATGGCCGGCGGCGACCGCGGCGCTGTTGAAGGTCGGCGTCCGCAAGCGCTCCAGCCGCAGCCGCTCGACATCGATGTCCGCCACCGCCATCTGCGCCTGCACCGGAAAGCGGTCGGTCGCCGCCATCCGCCGGCCCAACTCATGGATCGTCGCCTGGCCGTCCCAGGCGAGGTCGGTGGTGCTCTCGCCTGGCCCGGCGGCCGAATAGAGATAGGCCGCCTGGCAGCGCGTCGACTGCGAGGCGCAGAGCAGTTCGCGCTCGTCGGCCTTGCCGATCACGATGTTCGAGGCCGACAGGTTGCAGAGGATCAGCGCGCCCGCCAGCGCGCCCTCGGTCGAGGGCGGATTGGCCGCCCAGAAATCCTCGCAGATCTCGGTGTGGAAGATGAAGTCCGCGAGGTCGGCCGCCTCGTAGACGAGGTCCGTCCCGAACGGCGCGACCTGGCCCGCGACCGCGATCTCCAGCCCCTTCACCCCCACGCCCGGCGCGAACCAGCGGTGCTCGTAATATTCGCGGTAGTTGGGCAGGAAGCTCTTCGGCGTCACCCCCAGCACGCGGCCCTTCGAGATGACCACGGCGCAGTTGTAGAGCCGGCCGTTGTGCGCCAGCGGCGCGCCGACGATCAGCACCGGCGTCAGCTCACGGCTCGCCTCGACCAGGCCCTTCAGCCCCGCGTCCACGCGCTGCAGCAGCACGTCCTGCAGGAAAAGGTCGTCGATCGCGTAGGCCGAGAGGCCGAGCTCGGGGAACAGCATCAGGTCGACGCCGCGCGCATGGCCCTCCTTGGCCAGGGCGAGCGTCTCGGCGGCGTTGAAGCCCGGATCGCCGACCGCGACATTGGGCGTGCAGGCCGCGACCCGGACGAAGCCCTGGCGATGCAGGGAGAAGAAGTTCGCGCTCACAGGTTCGCCTCCGAGCCGTCGCTGTTGATGAGAAGGACGCCACGCGCCCTGAGGCTCTTGAGCGCCTCGGCGCCCGAGCCGGCCATGTCGATCGCGCGGGTGGCGTCGACCACCACCACCGCCTCGAAGCCTTCCGCCACCGCGTCCTCGGCCGAGTATCGGACGCAGAAGTCCAGGGCGAGACCGGCGAAGATGCAGCGCTTCAAGCCGCGCTCGCGCAGCCAGCCGGCAAGGCCCGTCGAGGTCTTGCGGTCGTTCTCGTAGAAGGCCGAGTAGGAGTCGACCTCCGGGTTGTGGCCCTTGCGCACGATCACTTCGGCCTTCTTCGCCGCCCCCTGTTCGATGGCGGGGTGGAAGTCCGCGCCGGCCGACCCCTGAATGCAATGGTCCGGCCACAGCACCTGCTCGCCGTAGCTCAGCGTCTTGGTGCTGAACGGCGCCTGGCCGTGGGCCGAGGCGAAGGAGACCTGGCTCGGCGGGTGCCAGTCCTGGCTCAGGGCCACGTGCCGCGACCGCTCGGCCAGCGCGTTCAGGAGCGGCATGATCTCGTCGCCGCCGGGCACGGCCAGCGCGCCGCCGGGGCAGAAGTCGTTCTGCGGGTCGATCAGCACCAGCACATCGGTCTCGCGTGCGCCGAGCTCGCGGTCGGCGGCCTTCTCGAACAGGGCCATGGCGGCGTCCCTTCCGGTTTGAGCGTCAGACATGGACCGGCGCGCCCTTCACGCCCTCGGTCCCGAACACCCGCCAGTAGCGGGCCACCTCGTCCGGTGGGCCGGACGCCTTGCTGAAATTGTCGGAGAGCTTCACGGCCGGTCGGCCGTTGGCGCTCTTCACCTTGCAGACCAGCGAGATCGGATCGAACAGGTCTTCGCCGCGCGGATCGCAGCCGCGGAAGTCGTTGGAGGCGTTGGTGCCCCAGCCATAGGCCCGGCCGACCCGCCCGTCGAAATAGGTGTGGATGTCGGCGATGTCCTCGCCATGCCGCTCGAACCCGTCGATGCCGACATCGAGCCCATCGGAGAACAGGACGAAGCGGGTCATCGGGTCGACCCCGTGGCCGGCCAGCCAGGCGACGATCTCGTCGCCCGCCACCGCCGCCGGCTTCGAGTCCGGCCGATAGCCCTTCCAGTCGCGGGCCAGCGCCGCCGGGGCGTCCGCCAGGAACTGGCTGGTTCCGAAGGTGTCGGGCAGGGCGACCAGCAGGTTGCCGGAATAGGCCTCGCGCCACTGGCGGCAGAGTTCGTACTGGGCGGCCTTCAGGGCCGTGTCGTCCTCCGCCAGCGCCGCCAGCACCATCGGCAGCTCATGGGCGTTGGTGCCCTTGGCCTCGACCCCGTGCTTGAAGGCCAGGAAGGCGTTGCTGGTGCCGACGAAGCCCTCGCCCAGCACCTCGGCCATGGCCGCCATCACCCACTCCTGCCACAGGAACGAGTGCCGCCGCCGGGTGCCGAACTCCGAGATCGCCAGGCCGGACAGGGTCTTCAGCTTGCGCAGCTTGGCCAGGATCTTGGCCTTGGCGCAGGCATAGAGGAAGTCGAGCTCGATCTTGCTGCGCTTGCCCAGCGCCGCGCGCGCCTTCAGCTCGCTGACGATCGCCAGGGCATGGATCTCCCACCAGGTCACCTCGGCCCAAGGCCCGGTGAAGGTCAGCTCGTACTGGCCGTCCACCTTGCGCAGCTCGTATTCGCCCAGGCGGAGATTTCGAAGGAAATCAATGAAGTCCGGCCGGAAGATCTGCTGCTGGCCATAGAAGGTCGCGCCGGCGATCCAGATCAGCTCGTTCTCGCGGAAACGCAGGGTGCGCACATGGTCGAGCTGGGCGCGCAACTCGCCCTCGTCGATGATCTCGGCCAGCCGCACGGTCTTGGTGCGGTTGTGCAGGGCGAAGGTGACCTCGACGCCCGCATGCCGGTCCATGACGAACTGGGCCATCAAGAGCTTGTAGAAGTCGGTGTCCAGCAGTGAGCGCACGATCGGGTCGATGCGGTAGCTGTGGTCGTAGGCGCGCTTGGCGAAATCCACGGAAATCCTCCGGTGGTGAGACGCCCGCGGGTCTGTCCCCTGGGCGGGCGACGGTCGTCATTCGGACGTGCGGATCAGGGCCTTCATGGTCTGGATGATCGCGTAGTGGTCCTCGAACATCATCGATCGGCCGAGCTTTTCCAGCGGCCACCAGCGGGCGTGGCGCGCATCGTCCGAGCCCTTGACCTTCGGCAGGTCGAACGCCGCCTGGATGCGCGCGGGATCGGTTTCCGGTTCGCCCGGCCGGCGCTCGGGCGCCTTGGGCTGCAGGTGGAACAGGGTGGCGTGGGTGATGGTCCGGCCGCGCATCGACCGGTAGGGGGCGTCGAACACCCGCGTGGCGACGATGCTGCCGCGCAGGATCGCCTCGGGCACCTTGAGCCGGGTCTCCTCGCGCAGCTCGCGGATCGCCGCGTCGGCCAGGAACTCGTCCTGCTCCACGAAGCCGCCGGGCAGGGCCCACAGCCCCTTGCCGGGCCGCGCGCGGCGCTGGATCAGCAGGATGTTGGCGCCCTGGATCACCACCGCGTCGGCGGTGACGAAAATCGGCGGGTAGGGGGCGGCGTCCCACGTCTTGCGATAGGCCTTCACGAAGGCCCATTCCTCGACTAGGTCCCGATAGGCCGGCGTGTGGCGGAAGTCGGCGAGCCAGGCCAGGGCCGCGGGAGGCAGGTGGGCCTTGGCCGCCCCTTCCAGATAGGCGCCGACCGCCGCCTCGTCCTCGTCGAAATATGCCTGGCGGATGTCGGTGGCCGAGACCGGCGCCTGTTCGGCCACGTCGATGGCGCCCCACTGCGGGAAGGCCCGCAGGTAATAGCTCGAGCGGTCCTTGGAATGGCCGATCAGGCTGACCTTAGCCTCCGGCACCGCGCCGATCCGCGCCAGGGTCGCGTCGGCGATCGCCTGCACGGCCTCAGTCCAGAGCGTGATGTTGCCGAAGTCAACGCACGGCGCGAGCGTCAGTCGCGTGCGCTCCTCAAGGCTGAAGCAGGCCAGGATCGTCTCCCGCCGCTCGTCGGTGGTGAAGGGCAGGTGGTCGGGCCGCCGGGCGGCGTCGGCGGACCCGATGACGATCAGCACGTGGCGCGCCTGCGCCAGGGCCTGACGGACCACCGCCAGGTGTCCGAGGTGAAACGGCTGGAAGCGCCCCACGAACACCGCGAGGTCGCAGCTTTCCGATCTGGCCATAGTGACTCCCACCAGGCGATTTGACGTCCGGGTCTGTCCCGGACGCGGCGACGCTCGCGCCTCGCGGCGATGGCGTCAAGCAATTTTGCTCAGAATGAGCAAAAGAAGTCCTAACGCGACGCCTCGCGGCATGGCCATGCCACGGGGCTCATCAGGGCGGAGAGGCTCGCCCAGCCCATCCCCGGATCGCGGTGGCCAGCGCCTCGCCGGCCAGCTCCGCCGGTCCGTCGTTGCGCAGGACCAGGTCCGGCGGCTCCAGCGTCTCGTCCAGGCGGCGGGCGCTGCGTTCGGCGATCTCCTCGGCGGTCTCGCGTCCGCGCCCGGCCAGTCGCGCCGCGATCAGGTCGGGGCCTGCCGTCACCGACACGATCCTCACCCGACCAAACCGCCGTCGCGCTGCGCCCACCACCGTACGGGAGGCGTTGGCGACCACCACCCGGCCGGCTTTCAGCTCGTTCGCCAGCTCCGCCGGCAGGCCGTAGCCCAGCCCGTGCGCCTCCCACCATAGCAGGTAGCCGCCACTCGCCGCCCGTTCGCGAAAGGACACCCAGTCCACCGGCCGATGGGTTTCGCCGCCGGCCTCCGCCGCCCGGGTGATGTCGCGTCTCGCGAAAACGACTCCGCGTTCGGCGGACAATCGGGATCGCGCGATTTCCATCGAAGTGTCCTTGCCCACCCCCGACGCGCCGACGACCAGGACCAGGGTTCCGGGAGTGTCTTCGGCAGGAGGTGCAGGCTCTTCGGGCATGGATCGGTGCGAATCGGCCGCTGGTCGCGAGGATGCTCAGCAGGCCCCCGCCGCGGCGCGTGGGCAAGTCGCGGCGTTAACCCATAGGCGACCAAATCACCCCACGGTCGCGGCGTGGCTTTCGTATCGTCTTCTGTCTCGTCCGCCAGGACCGTCGAGTTCGACCATGGCGCGGCCCTCCGGGTGCCGCCGCCTGGCGACCTGCGCAATTGGCGCCGCATCGAGGCCTGGCTGGGCGACCAGGGCATCATCGAGATGGACGCCGGCCTGATCCGCGTCCTCACCGGCGGCGGCGAGTTGGTCGCCAACAGCGGCGACTGGATCGTCCTGTCCTACCGAGGCGAATTCCACGTCGCGCGAGCCGAACGCGCAAGGCACGACGCCTAGGCGCCGGACGTTCTACGTCTAGGCTGCGGGCGGCGTCCTGGGTCGAGTGAAATCTCGAGCTGGAGTCCCGCGAAGCCCGTGGGGCGAAACAGGATGGTGGATGCGACAGGGCTTGAACCTGTGCCCCCTCGGTACGAAGCATTAATTACTGCATTCAGGCGTTTCGGAGTGTTCCTTTTCGAGGCGCGCCTGACGCGATCCAACCACGCCGCGGGCCTACAGGATTAGCTGTTGGGATGCGCGGCGATCCAGTCTTTGGCGGGTTGGTAGCCTTGGCTGGCCGACAGATCCATCAGGCGCCGGCCTTCCTTCGGATCGAGAGGAAGGCCGCCGCGCCCCTCCAGGTACATGTGCGCCAGACGAAGCTGTCCGTCCGCGTTTCCACGCTTCACGGCCAGCTTGTAGTAAGCCACGGCCTTCTGCTCATCCTTTGCCACGCCGTTGCCATTCTCGTACACGACGCCGGCGGCGGACTGGCTCAAAGGGTCCCCCTGAGCGGCAGCCGCGATGAAGAGCTGCGCGGCGCGCGCCTCGTCCTTCTCGACCCCCGTTCCATAGAGCAGGTCGACGCCAAGTTCGCGTTGCGAAAGGGCGTCGCCTTGCGCCGCCGCGGCCTCGAACCACCGGACGGAGGCCTTCTGGTCCTTCTCGGTCCCAATTCCCGCCGCATAGAAATATCCCAGCCGCTGCTGCGCGGGCGCAAAGCCTGTCTCTTATACACATCTCCGAGCCCACGAGACTAGGCATGAT
>CAMFIW010000085.1 GCA_945952355.1 uncultured Phenylobacterium sp.
CTACACACTGCATATCGTCGGCAGCGTCAGATGTGTATAAGAGACAGTATTAAATTTGTGTAATGTAGATATGATACCCACGAACGCTTGCTCGATTCAACAAATTTGTCTTAACTGTATGTAATCTTCCGACGATTACAGAAAGTTCACATATGCGTAGGCGGAACGCCCTGCTCGAAGCCATGGAGCTTCTACGGGGCGTAAACCCGGATTTCACGGTCAGCCAGATCGTGGCCCTGCTCTATGTGGCCGATGAGGACACGCCCCTGCCTCTGCCCGATCTGCGCCGCCGCGCGGGCATGACCAATGATGGCGCGTGGAAGGCCGTCCAGGCCCTCACCGAGATCGAGGATCCCGACGGCGACGTCCTGGTCACCGTCGATCGCTGGGCCATGCGGGCCATCGTCGCCGCCGAGCTGGGCCCCGCGGGTCAGAAGCTGCGCGCCGCCCTCGACGAGATCATCAGCGAGGCCGCCCCGATCGTCGAGGAGCCCGCGCTCAGGGAGCGGGCGTCGGGTTGAGCTTGCGGGCCAGGAAATCGAGTGTCGTTCGCATGCGATGCGCCAGATTGGCCTGGGTCCAGCCGGCGCGATGGCGCAGGCCTGGATACATCATGGTCTCGAACGCCACCGGCCGCGCTTGCAGCGCCGCCATTAGGCGGGTGGAGTTGTCGAAGGTCACGTTGTCGTCGGCCATGCCGTGCATCAGCATCAGGGCGTCGGGTTTCAGCCGCCCGACCCGCGCCGTCACTTCCGAGGCCGCATAGCCCGCCGCGTTGTCGGCCGGCGTGCCCATGTAGCGCTCGGTATAGTGGGTGTCGTAGAGCCGCCAGTCGGTGGGCGGCGCCCCCGCCACGCCCGCCGCGAACGGTGAATCGGGCGCCGTCAGCAGCATCAGGGTCATGTAGCCGCCATAGGACCAACCGGTGACCGCGATCCGCGTCGGGTCCACATAGGCCAAGCTCTTCAGATAGCTCACCCCGGCCAGTTGGTCGGCCACGTCGAGCTGGCCCATCCGCCGGTCGATCGCGGTCTTGAACGCCATCGAGCGGTTCGGCGTGCCGTGATTGTCCAGGCTGAAGACGATGAAGCCGGCCTCCAGGTAGAGTTGGTCGGCCGGGTCGTTCCACACCTTGCGCACCAGGGCGCTGCCCGGGCCGCCATAGACCTTGATCAGCACCGGGTATTTCTTCGCCGGATCGAAGCCCGGCGGCGTGCGCATCGACCACCACAGGTCCTGGCCGTCCGCCGCCTTGATCGACCCGAAGTTCGGGGTGCGCAGCCGATCCGCATAGGGCGCGAACGGATGGCCGGCCGCGAGCTTGTTCTCCTCGATCCAGCGCACCAGGGTCCCGTCGGCGCGATAGAGGCCGGTCTGCTGCGGCGTGCCCGGATCCTCATAGGTCCCGGCGAAGGTCCCGCCCTTCTCCGCCACCTTCACGGTCCACCAGCCGCCGGCCTTGGTCAGGGCCTTGGGCTGGCCCGCGGTCTTGTAGGCGACTTCGTACAGCCGCCGCTCGACCGGGGTGTCCTTGTTGGCGGTGAAGATCACCACGCCGCGCGCCTCGTCGACGCCCTGGATCGCGTCGACCGGCCAGTCGCCCTGGGTCACCTGGCGGACCAGCTTGCCGTCGGCCTTGTACAGATAGAGGTGCTTCCAGCCACTCTTCTCGGACGACCACAGGAAGGTCCCGTCTTTCAGGGCGCGGAAGTCTTCCGACAGGTCGATCCAGTGCGGGCTGGTCTCGGTCAGCACCAGGTGAGTCTTGCCGGTGGCCGGATCGGCCGCCAGCAGGTCCAGCTTGCGCTGGTCGCGGCTTTCGCGCTGCACGTAGAGCGTCTTGCCGTCCTTCGACCAGTCGACCCGCGCCAGATAGATGTCGGCGTCGGCGCCCAGGTCGACCTTCACCCGCGCCCCGGTGGCCACGTCGGCCACATAGAGCTCGACCTTGGCGTTCGGCCGGCCCACGCGCGGATAGCGCTGCTTGACCAGCGTCGCGCCGGTCGCATCGATGTCGAGGCGCTCGACGATATCGACCCCGCTCTGGTCGACGTGGGTGAGCGCGATACGGCTCTCGTCCGGGCTCCACCAGTAGCCGGTCTGGCGGTCCATCTCCTCCTGGGCGATGAACTCGGCCGTGCCCCAGCTCGAAAGCTCGCCGCCGCCGGTCGTCAGCGCCTTCTCGGCGCCGCCGCGCGACGGCTGGACGAACAGATTGTCGTTGCGGATGAACGAGACGAACCCGCCCTTCGGCGAGACTTTCGCGTCGATCTCGTCCTCTGGGGTGTCAGTCAGGCGCGACAGCTTGCCATCGGCCCGCGTCCATAGCCAAAGGTCGCCCTCGACAGGCGCCAGGATGAAGCGGCCTTCCTCGTCCCAGTCATAGGCCACCACCCCGTGGGTCTGGACGCCCTGGCGCTCGCGGCGGCTCTTCTCCGCCTCCGACAGCACCCGGTCCTTGGGGATCAGGGCCCGCGCGTCGATCAGAAGGCGCGGTTCGCCCCCGGCCACGTCGGCCGCCCAAAGGTCGGTCATGCGCGGATCGTCGGCCTTGGCCTTCAGATAGGTCACCATCGAGCCGTCCGGCGCCAGGCTTACGCCTCGCGCCCGAGGCCCCGACAGGTCCGGCGCCGAATAGACCCGCTCGACGGTCAGCTTCTCCGCGTTCGCCAGTCCCGTCGCCGCCATCACCATGCCCGCCGCCAAAACGCCCGCCAGCCGTCTCATGTTACGCCCCCTCGCAAGGATGGCGGATCAGAACGACCGTTCGGGCGCCTTGGCAAGCGCCCGCCGGCCTAGACCAGCTCGGACGGCGTGATCCCGAGTTCCTTCAGGAAGGGCTCGGCGTAGTCGATTCGGCCGGTCATCTTGGCGGGGTCGGCCTTGGCGAGCTGGTAGACTGCCTCGGCGATGTACTCGATCGGCTGCACCCGATCCTTGGACTGCTCGTTGATCAGGCCGTGCACCGCCACCCCGGGGGTGTCGACCAGGCCCGGCGAGACCACGTTGACCGCGATGTTGTCGCCCGCGACCTCGGAGGCCAGGCCCGTGGTGAAGCGCTCAAGCGCCGCCTTGCACAGGCCATAGACCGTGCCGCCGCGCCCCCCGCGATAGGGCGGCTTCGGATGCAGGCCCGCCGGCGAGGAGATGTTCACGATCGAGCCCGACTTGCGCTCGATCATCGAGGGCAGGACCAGCTGGGCCAGGTGGAAGGGCGCATAGACCTGCACCTCCATCATCAGCTTGAACCGCTTCTCGGTGAACTCGATCACCGGCATGAAATAGGTGATGGCGGCGTTGTTGATCAGGATGTCGATCGGCCCGTAGGCGGCGACCGCCTCCTCCACCAGTCGCTCGCGCTCGACCGCCTGGGCGAGGTCGGCCTTGATCAGGGTCGCCTGGCCGCCGGCCTTCTTGATGCGCTCGACCGTGTCGCCCAGGGTGCCGGGCAGCCGGCTCTCCCCGTCGCTGGCGGTCCGGGCCGAGACCACGACCTTGGCGCCCTCCATGGCCAGGCGCGCCGCGATGGCCTCGCCGATGCCGCGGCTGGCGCCGGTGACCAGGGCGACCTTGCCCTTCAGGGTTCCATTGGGATTGATCGTCGCTGACATGAATGGGCGCCCTCCCTGGGCGATTTATTATGGTTCAAGCAATGGGCCGGAGCCTCGCGCCCTTCCGACCGGCGCGCAAGGCTGTCGTCGCGCGGCGATGATGGCGTCCGGATTCCGCTGCTAAACGTTCTTGCTTTGTTCAAGTCGAGCGGTAGGCTCGCGAGCAATCTGGACAGGAGAACTCCCATGTTGGGCTATGTCACCATCGGGGCGCGCGACGTCGAGGCCGCGCTGCCCTTCTATGACGCCGTATTCGGGGCCATCGGCGCGCCCCGCGCCTTCTTCGAGGGCGGATGGGCCGGCTACGGGCCGCCCGGCGGCGACGCCAACACCTTCATCTGCCCGCCCTTCGACGGCAACGAGGCGCGCGGCGGCAACGGGGTGATGATCGCCTTCCTCGCGCCCGACAAGGCCAGCGTCGACGCGGCCCATGCCGCCGGCCTCGCCAACGGCGGGACCGACGAGGGCGCCCCGGGCGCGCGGCCGCCGGAGTCCACCAGCTTCTACGGCGCCTATCTGCGCGACCAGACGGGCAACAAGATCTGCGTGTTCTCCAAGGGCTGAGGCTCACCGGGGGGCGGCCCCGGCTTGACCGCAGGGGCCGCGCCTCCGATCCTCCGGGCTCACCCCTTGGAGGATCCGTCATGCGCCCCGCCGCCGCTCTTGCCTGCGCGCTGATCCTTGGGGCGCCCGCCTCGGCCCAGGCGGGCCTTTGCGCCAAGTGGGGAACCCCCGCCCAGGCCGGCCTGCTCGACCCGGTGATCATCAGCGAGGCCAGCGGCCTGGAGGCCTCGGCCCGGTTCCCCGGCCGGCTCTATCACAACAACGATTCCGGCGACGGCCTGCGCTTCTACATCACCGACATGGCAGGAGCGCGGACCACGACCGTCGAGCTCGCGGGCCCGCATCCGACCGATATCGAGGAAATGTCGCTGGGCCCCTGCGGCCAGGCCACCTGCCTCTATCTGGGCGATATAGGCGACAATCCCGCCGCCCGTTCGGAGGTGGTCTTCACTCTCGTCGAGGAGGCGAAGGACTTCGCACCCGTCGTCACGCCGCTGCGCGCCGTCCGCGCCCGCTACCCCGACGGCCCGCACAACGCCGAGGCCTTCGCGGTGCTGCCCAATGGCGACCTCGTGGTGATCACCAAGCCGGCCGACCGCGACTTCATCCATCCGGGTCCGGCCCTGGTCTTCAAGCTCACCGCCAGCCAGCTCGCCGAGACGGAGGGCGTTCAAGTCTTCGCCAAGGTCGGCGAACTCGATCTCCCCAAGCTCCTGCCCGAACTGCCCTTCTATGCGTGGGTCGTCACTGGCCTCGACATCGCCGCCGACGGCCGCCACGCCCTGGTCCTCACCTATGGCGCGGTCATCGAGCTCAACCTCGACCTCTCCAAGCCCGCGCCGCCGCTCGCCGAGTGGCGCAAGGGCGAGACCTGGCAGGTGTTGCGGCCGCCTCAGCTCCAGCAGCAGGAGGCCATCGCCTGGCAGCCGGACGAGCGGGCCTTCGTCTACGACACCGAGACGGGCCGCAGCCACGGCCCCGCCACGCTCATGAAGGTCGCCTGCGAAGTCCCCTGAGGCTGGCGCGCAAAGAAAAAGGCCGGGACGCGAGCCCCGGCCTTCGTCTCATCCTTGATCGGATCGATCAGGCGGCGGCGTCGATCGAACGGCGGCGGCGCAGGGTCGCGCCGGCCAGGCCGAAGCCCGCGATCATCATCGCCCAAGTGGTCGGTTCCGGCGCCGAGGCGGCGATCAGGGTGAACTTGCCCTTGATGGTCGCGCCGTACTTCTCGCCCTCGTCGAGGCCGAAATAGCCCTTGTTGAAGTCGGCGTCGTTCAGCGACACCTTCAGCTTGCCGCCGTTGCCGAAGTCCATCGTCACCGGGCCGCTCCAGCTCACGTGGCCCTTTTCCACCACGCCCCAGACGCCAAAGGTCGAGCCGCTCACCGTGCCGCCGAACGTATCCGGGGAGGTGAAGCTGAACAGCACCGAAATCGGCTTGGCCACGGTGTCTTCGAACAGGGCGACGTCGGTCTCCGGCGTCCAGATGGTGAACAGGTTCACCGAAGCGCTGTCGCCCGGATTGGTCAGGTTGATGTTGATCGCGCCGGGCAGGTCGGTGGTCTTGATGATCAGGCCCGGATCGCTGCCGTTCACGGACGCCGAATAGTCGCCGACGAAGGCCGCGGCATGGGCGGCGGAGGCCGCGAGAGCGAGCGCCGCGGTGGTCGCGGCGAGAGCAAGAATGTTACGCATGTTTGAAGCCCCGCTTGAAAAATCCGGCTCGGACCCGCCTAGGTGGCGCCGAGTCGCTAACGTCTCTTAACCGTAAAAAATGTTAGAGCAACCAAACAATTAGAAGAGGTGACGAAAGCTTGGCTTTTTCACCTGAGAGGCGAATTCCCAGCGTCGGGTACATGACGCAGGGCCTCGAATGAAGTATTCGCCGGCCTATCCGGCAAGCATGGCCTTGACCGCCACGAGCCCTTCCGCCGCCTTCGCGCCGTCCGGCGCGCCGCCCTGAGCGAAGTCCGGCCGGCCGCCCGCGCCCTGCCCGCCCAGCGCCTGGACCGCCGCCTTGGCGAGGTCCACCGCATTGAAGCGCGAGGCCGCCTGGCCGGTGACCGCCACGGTCACCGCCGCCTTGCCTTCGGCCGTTCCGATGAGCGCGATCACCGAATCGGGATTCTGTTTCTTGAACTCCTCGGCGATCGGCCGCAGGTCCTTGCCGCCGACCCCGTCCATGACCCGCGCCAGCAGCTTCACGCCGCCGATTTCCTCGACCGCCGGCGCGCCGGCGCCCCCGCCGCCGCCCATGGCGAGCTGGCGCTTGGCGTCGCCCAGCTCCTTCTCGAGCTTGCGCCGCTGCGCCTCCAGCGCCTCGACCCGCGCCGTCACCTCGGACACCGGAACCTTGAACTGATCGGCCAACTCCTTGGCCACCTGCGCCTGCTCGATCAGCCAGCGCCGCGCCGCCTCGCCCGTGAGGGCCTCGATCCGGCGCACGCCCGCCGCAACGCCCCCCTCGGAGACGATCTTGAACAGCGCGATGTCGCCCGTGCGCGCAACGTGGGTGCCGCCGCACAGTTCCACCGAATAGGCGCCGTCGCCTTCCAGGGCATGGCCGAGCGTGAGCACGCGCACGCTGTCGCCGTACTTCTCGCCGAACAGCGCCATGGCGCCGGCCTCGATCGCCTTGTCGGGGGCCATCTCCTGCGTGTCGGCCGGCAGGTTCTGGCGCACCACCGCATTCACCTCGGCCTCGATGGCGTCGATCTCGGCGGGCGTCACGGGACCGCCGTGGCTGAAGTCGAAGCGGATCCGCTCGCCGTCGACCATCTGGCCCTTCTGGCTCACATGCGGGCCCAGCACGTGGCGCAGGGCCGCGTGCAGCAGGTGGGTCGCCGAGTGGTTCGAGCGGGTCGCCAGCCGCCGGTCGGCGTCCACCGCCAGCCGTGCGTCGCCGCCCACCTTCAGCACGCCCTCGACGACCTCGATCTCGTGGACGAACAGGTCGCCGGCCTGCTTCTGGGTGTCGAGCACACGGCCCTTGCCGCCGGCCCATTCCACCTCGCCGGTATCGCCCGCCTGGCCCCCGCTCTCCGCATAGAAGGGCGTGCGGTCGAACACGGCGAACACGGTCTGGCCCGGGCCCGCCTCGGCGATCTCCTCGCCGCCCGCCACAATGGCCTTCACCTGGCCGGTCGCCTCGACGCCGTCATAGCCCAGGAACTTGCTCGCCCCGGCCCGCTCGCGGATCTGGAACCACTCGGCCGCCGCCGTCGCCTGGCCCGATCCGGTCCACGCGTCGCGCGCCATCTCCCGCTGGCGCTTCATCGCGTCCTCGAAGCCGTCGAGGTCGACGCTCAGCCCCTTGGCCCGCACCGCGTCCTGGGTCAGGTCGAGCGGGAAGCCATAGGTGTCATAGAGCTTGAAGGCGGTTTCCCCGGAGAGCATGTCGCCCTCCTTCATGCCCGCCGTCGCGTCTTCCAGCAGGACCATTCCGCGGCCGAGCGTGCGGCGGAACCGCTCCTCCTCCTGGCGCAGGGTCTCGACGATCGTCGGCTCGGCGCGGCGCAGCTCGGGATAGGCGCCGCCCATCTCCGCGGTCAGGGCCGGGACCAGCCGGTGCATCAGCGGCTCGGCCGCGCCCAGGATGTGCGCATGGCGCATGGCGCGCCGCATGATCCGGCGCAGCACGTAGCCACGGCCCTCGTTCGACGGCGAAACCCCGTCGGCGATCAGGAAGCTGGTCGAGCGCAGGTGGTCGGCGATGACCTGGTGCGAGAACTTCGCCTCGCCTTCGGCCTTCACGCCCGTCGCCGCCTCGCTGGCGCCGATCAGCGCACGGAACATGTCGGTGTCGTAGTTCGAGGTCACGCCCTGCAGGACGGTGGTGACCCGCTCCAGGCCCATGCCGGTGTCGATCTGCGGCTTGGGCAGGTCCTTGCGCGTGCCGTCCGCGAACTGCTCCCACTGCATGAAGACCAGGTTCCAGATCTCCACGAACCGGTCGCCGTCCTCGTCCGGGCTGCCGGGCGGACCGCCGGCGACATGGTCGCCGTGGTCGTAGAAGATCTCGGTATTTGTGCCGCAGGGCCCGGTGTCGCCCATCGACCAGAAGTTCTCGTCCAGCCGCACGATCTTTGAATCCGGCAGGCCCGCGATCTTCTTCCAGTAGCTCGCCGCCTCGTCGTCGCTGGGCGCGATCGAGACCATCAGGCGCGCCGGGTCGAGACCCAGTTCCTTGGTCACGAACTCCCACGCGTACGCGATCGCGCCTTCCTTGAAATAGTCGCCGAACGAGAAGTTGCCCAGCATCTCGAAGAAGGTCTGGTGGCGGCCGGTATAGCCGACATTGTCC
>CAMFIW010000086.1 GCA_945952355.1 uncultured Phenylobacterium sp.
GGGCGGCGGGCGAGGCCGACGTGGTCTCCCACGCCAGCAGCCTCGCCACGGCCATCCGCAGCCTGTCCGGCACGATCCAGGGGCTGCGCAACCAGGCCAACAGCGACATCGCCACGACGGTCAGCAGCATCAACACGTCCCTCGACAAGGTGTCGTCGCTGAACGACCAGATCGCCTCCACCACCGCGGCCGGCGGCGATACGGCGACCTTGGAGGACCAGCGCGACGCCGCCCTGCAGAGCCTTTCCGGCGCGCTGGGCGTCTCCTACTTCACCACGCCCGACAACAAGGTGCAGGTCTATGCGCCGGGGGGCCAACTCCTGGTCGGAGCCAGCGCGAACCATCTCAGCTATTCAGCGTCGACCGCGATCGGGCCCGGCGCCACCTATCCCGGCGGAATCGCTGGCATCACGCTCGGCGGAACCGACATCACCACCAGCCTGACCGGCGGCAAGATCGGCGGGCTGATCGACCTGCGGGACAACACCCTGGTGGGCGAACAGGCCAAGCTCGACCAGCTGGCCTCGACCCTGATCTCGACGGCCAACACCGCGACCAATTCAGGGACCGCCTATCCGCCGCCGACCAGCCTGACCAGCGCGGGCACGGTCTCGGCGAGCGACGCCTTCTCGGCGACCGGCACACTTCGGGTTGCGGTCGTCGGCTCGGACGGAACGGTCACCGCGAGCCAGGACATCGACCTGTCGACCATGACCAGCGTCTCGGACCTGGTCGGTGCGCTGAACGGGGTTCCGGGGTTGTCGGCCTCTATCTCCGCATCAGGCAACCTGGTGGTGTCGGCCACCGCGGCCGGAACGGGCGTGGCGCTCGCCGACGTCGGCGCCCAGGTCTCACCGTCGGGCCAAGGGGTCTCGGCATATTTCGGGTTCAACGACCTGTTCAGCGGAACCGACGCGACCAATGTGGCGGTGAACTCGCGCCTGCAGGCCGACGCCTCTGGCCTGCCGACCTCGGCCCTGCCCACGACCGGGACCCTGACCGCCGGCGCGGTCGCGCTCGCCTCGGGCGACAGCGCCGTGGCCGACCGGCTGTCGACGGCCTTCTCGACCCCCACCGCCTTTGCCGCGGCAGGCAATTTCGGCGCCCAGTCCGTGAGCCTCGACACCTATGCCTCGACCTATGTGGCGGGCGCCTCGACACTGGTCTCGAACGCCTCGGACACGGCCGACGCCTCGAAGGCCACCTATACCGCGGCGACCACGCGCCTGCAGAACCTGACGAGCGTCAACACCGACGAGGAGCTGGCCTCCCTGACGACCTATCAGCAGCAGTACCAGGCGAACGCCCAGATGATCTCCGTCGTCCGGAACCTGTTCGACGCCCTGATCCAGATGATGAACTGAGGGGGCGCACGAGATGATCACCCGCATCGGCACCTTCGCCAATTCAAACGCCCTGGTGGCCGCGACCCTGCGCGCCCAGGGGCAGCTTGCCGACCAGCAATCGCAGCAGGCCTCGGGCAAGAAGTCGACCACCTTCGGCGGACTGGGGGGCGACGCCTCCAAGCTGCTGAACCTGTCGGGTCAGAGCGCGCGCCTGACCGCCGACAACGCCGCGGCCTCCAGCGCCTCGACCCTGACCCAATCCGCCTATTCCGCCGTCGGCGACATCCTGGACCTGGCCACCACGATCCGCAGCCAGCTCGCCTCGGCGGTGAGCGGGACCAATGGTTCCGGCGCAATCACCGCCAGCACGGCGGCAAACTGGTTAAGCACCCTTCAGAGCGAGCTCAACACCCAGGTCGGCGGGGTCTACGTGTTCGGCGGCCAAAGCGCCGACCACGCACCGGTGAATTTCAGCAGCGCCAGTTATGCGCCGACCGCGTCGGACCCGGCGGACACCGGCTACTACCAGGGTTCGGCCTCACCCCGCACGCTCACCACCTCCCAGGGCGAAGTCTTGGGCGTGGGCCTGCTGGCCAGCGATCCCGGCTTCGCACGCCTGGCGAATACGCTTTCGATGCTCGCCGCCGCGCCGACCGACCCCGCGACCCTGCAATCGGCCTATAGCGCGGTCGGCGAGGCGGTGACGCAGATCGGCGCGCACCAGGCCGCCATCTCCAGCCAAGCGGCGGCGCTGGACACCCTGATGAGCAGCAACACAGACCGGAGCACCACGCTGGACAACCTGGCGTCCGACATCGACGGGGCGGATCTCGCCACGGCGACGGTGAAGGTCACCCAGTATCAGACGCAGCTCGACACGCTGTACTCTGCGATCTCGAAGCTGAGCTCCGACAGCCTGCTGAAGTATCTGTAGAGGCGGTCGCGCACCGGCGGAACGTCGTCGCCGGGCGTGGCCCGGCGCCCAATGAGCCGAAGCGGAAAATCGATCCCGAAGGCGGCGATCATGGAGGGCGTTGGCCAGGTGCGGCCACGGCCGCGTGGGGGCCCGCGCCCCCGAACTCAGTGGGCCGTGACGGCCGCGCGGGCGGGGAGTTCGACCTGCTGGCCGGTGATCAGGGCAGCGGCGGCGCGCAGCATGGCCGGGTCGATGGCGCCCTCGGAACAGCCGACCATGCTTGTGGCCAGGTCGGGTCGTTCCGCGCAGGTGATGAGGCCGTGGGAGACCTGTTGCAACGCCTGGCCGAGGTCGGCGCCGTCGACGGCGGCGATGAGCCCGACCACGATCGACAGGGTGGTGGTGGCCCGTTCGGCCATTCGCCGGGTGTCGCGCAACTCCTGCATCAGGAGCTGGGCGTTGAGCTCCATCACGCGGACGGCGTCGGCGGGGGCGAGATCGGTCATGGTCGCATCCTCTTGAGTCGCGAAGATGGAACGGGCGACATGGTAAATTGGGGCGGTCAGACGACGGCCTCGGCGGTGAGCAGGCTCGCGGCCCTGCGCAGCAGGTCCGGATCGACGCTCTCGCCGGCCTCGGGCTCCAGGCCCGCGAGCTGGGGAATCTCGGCGCAGAGGCGAAGCTGACGGGACAGACGGCGCAGGGCGCCGTTGAGCTCGGCGTCCTCGCGCAGCAGCTTCACGAGCAGGAGCAGCTCCGCGCCGCCCTCGGCCTTGTCGCCCGGTTCGCGCTTGCGCCGGTCGCCGCCCTGCCGCCGTTCCATCGAGATCGCCTTTCCTTGCGAGATAGGCGTTGAACGTTGGCGCGACGCGATTGGGGCGCTGGAAAACGCCGCATGGGTCCTCTGGATCAGGCCGCGGCGAGACCCGGCAGGTCGTGCAGGGCGGGATCGAGACCCTTCCCCATCAGATCGATGAAGTTGTCGCGGTAGAAGCGGCGGCGCGCGGTCTCGCCGACCCCCTCCAGCGCGTCGTTGAAGCGCTTGAGCGGATTGCGCCCCCCCTCGACATGGGGGAAGTCGGAGGAGAATAGACAGACTTCCTCGCCGGTGTTGGAGATGATCCAGGCCGTGTCCTCGTGCGGATAGGGGGTGACGCGAAACTGGCGGCGGATGATCTCGCTGGGCTTGGCCGAAAGCCGCTGCAGGCGTTCCTCCTTGCCGAAGGCGGCGGCGCCTGAATCCATGAACCGCATCAGGCTAGGCAGCCAGGAGGCGCCGAGCTCGATGGCGCCGAACTTGAGGTTCGGGAAGCGGTCGAACACGCCGTCGATCACCAGGGCCGACAGGGTCTGCCAGATGGAGATCGGGATGGTCATGAAGGTGAGGCTGGTGAAGTTCTCCGCGCCGCCATGGAAGTCGAGCACCTGCGGGCCGCCGTTCTCTATGTAGGCGCGGTGCATCTTCTCCTCGCCGCCGACGTGGAACAGGATCGGCAGGCCGGCCTCCTGGACCAGCGCCCAGAGCGGATCGAGGTCCTTGTGGCTGGGCGAGTGGTGGGGCGGATGGCGCGATGGGACGATCAGGCCCTTGGCGCCCATCTCGATGGCCTCGCGGGCGATCTGCGGGGCGCGGGCCATGTCGACCAGGGGCACGTAGCCGGTGGCCAGTAGGCGGCGGTCGACCGCGCAGAACGCCGTCATCATGCGGTTGTGGGCGCGGGCGGCCTCGACGGCGAGATCGATCTCGCCCATCTCCTCGAGGCCGTAGTTGCCGAGGGCGGCGGTGGTGAAGACCAGCTGGCTGGCGAAGCCCAGCAGGTCGAGCGTGCGTGGCCGGTCGTCGGCCCTGAAGGCGCCGTGGGCCTGGTAGTTCTTGCGCAGCAGGAGGTTTGCCTCATGGCCGGCGCGGAACTCGCCGTCCTCGGCGAGCGCGCGGGCCTTGGGCACCCAGTCGGGCTCGGCGATCTTCCGGGCGGCCTTGTCCTTGAAGGCCTCGCGGAAGGCCGGATCGACGAACCGGACGATCTCGGCCGGAAGCTCCATCACGTGGGAGTCGGCGTCGTGGATCGTCTGCCCTTCCACATAGGCCATGGCGTACTCTCCCTTCGAATTTCTCGTTGGGAGCAGTTCGGACCCAAGACGCCGCGACGTCAAGCATCCCGGTCTCCGCGGGCGCGGAAACCGGGACGACGAGGCGGCGGCCGACCTAGAGCTGGGCCAGCATGTAGTCGGCGGCGGAGACCTTGAACTCGCCGGCGGCCTCGACGTTGAGCTCCTTCACCACGCCGTCCTCGACGATCATCGAGTAGCGCTGCGAGCGCAGGCCCAGTCCGAATTTGGAGGCGTCCATCTCGAGGCCGATGGCCTTGGTGAAGTCGCCGGCCGGATCGGCCAGCATCAGGATCGTGCCCATCACGCCCTGGTTCTCGCCCCAGGCCTTCATGACGAAAGCGTCGTTGACCGACAGGCAGACGATCTCATCGACGCCCTTGGCCTTCAGGTCGCCGGCATGCTCCTTGAAGCCCGGGACGTGCTTGGCCGAGCAGGTCGGTGTGAAGGCGCCCGGGACGGCGAAGAAGGCGACCTTCTTGCCGCCGAAAACCTCGTCGGTGGTCATGGGGCGCGGGCCTTCCGCCGTGCCGGCGATGAAGGTGGCGGCGGGCAGCTTGTCTCCGACCTTGAGGGTCATGGGCGTTTCTCCAGCTTGGACTGTGCGTCGCGATCTCAAATAGCGCCGAAGCACGACGCTTCAAACGCGCAGTTCGCGTCCAGACTTGAATTGGCCCTTATCCGGCTCAAACTGAGAGGGATGGACGAGGCAGGCTTCCTTACCGGCCAGATGCTGATCGCCATGCCCGGCATCGGCGACCCGCGGTTCGAGCGCGCCCTGATTCTCATCTGCGCGCACGACGAGAGCCACGCCATGGGACTGGCCGTGAACCGCCCGGTCGAGGGCCTGACCGTGCCGGACCTGCTACGCCGGCTGGACGTGTCCCAGGCGATCCAGGCGCCGGCGGACCTGGTGCTCATGGGCGGGCCGGTGGAGCGCGAACGCGGCTTCGTGCTGCACACGGACGACTATATGGCCAGCGACGACAACAGCCTGGCGATCGGCGACGGCGTGGCCTTGACCGCCACCCGCGAGGCCCTGGAGGCCATGGCGGGGGTGCGGGCGAGCCCGCGCAAGTCGGCCCTGGCGCTCGGCTATGCCGGCTGGGGCGCGGGACAGCTGGAGAGTGAGATCCGCAATAATGTCTGGCTGACGGTCGAGGCCGACGAGGCGTTGATCTTCGGCGGCCACCATGGGGCCAAGTGGGCCCAGGCCCTGGCCAAGTTGGGGGTCGACGCCGGCCTGCTGAGCGCCGAGACCGGCCGGGCCTAGCCGCGGGCCTTCACAGGCGCGGCGCCGTCGACATAGCTCTCGTTGAGATAGACCTCCGCCTCCTGCGGCGAGAGCGCCGGGGCGTAGCCGAAGCCCTGGCCGTAGTCGCAGCCGAGCGACAGCAGCTGGCGCGCCATCTGGGCGTTCTCGACCCCCTCGGCGACGACCTCCAGCGACAGGTCCTGGCCGAGCTTGACCACCGAGGACACGATCTTGGCCGACCCCTCGTTGGTGGCCATGGTGCGCACGAAGTAGCGGTCGATCTTCAGGGTGTCGAACGGCAGGCGCGTCAGGTAGCTCAGCGAGGAGAAGCCGGTGCCGAAGTCGTCGAGCGCCAGGGCCGCGCCCGCCTCGCGCAGGTTGCGCAGGATAATCGCCGCGCGGTCGGGATCGCGCATGACGTCGCTCTCGGTGACTTCCAGCTTCAGCGCCCCGGCCGGCAGGCCGGTCTCGCGGCGGATGCGCATGACATCGGTAACGAGGTCGGGCCGGTCGATCTCGCCGGTCGACAGGTTGACCGCCACGGTCAGCTCGCCGGCGGCCCGGTGGTTGTGGCGCCAAGCGGCAAGCTGGTGGCCGGCCTCGCGCATCATCAGGGCGCCCAGCTCGCTCATCAGCCCCATCTCGTCGCAGAGCGGCAGGAACTGGTCGGGCGTCAGCAGCCCGCGGCGCGGGTGGCGCCAACGCACCAAGGCCTCGAAGCCCGACAGCGCCCCGGTCGAGAGCCGCACGATCGGCTGGTAGTAGGGCATCAACTCGCCGCGGCCGATGGCGCCCCGCAGGTCGCCCTCCAGCGCGAGGCGCGAGAGCCCGTCGCTCTCCATGGTGCGGCCATAGGCGGCGGCCCCGCCCCGGCCCCCGCTCTTGGCGGCCTCGACCGCCAGTTCCGCTCGGCGCAGCAACTCGGCGGCCTCCGGCGCGTCCTGGCCGCCGGCCGCCTCGACGGCGCCGATCGACAGAGTGGGATGGATGTCGAAGCCGGCGATCCGCAGCGGCTGCTCGAGCGCGACCCGAAGGGTTTCGGCGGCGGACGGCTTCGCGTGGGGCGCGAGCACGGCGAATTCGTCCTCGCCCACCCGGGCGGTCAGCACCCCCTGCGGGAAGGCGGCGGCCAGGCGCGAGCCGAGCGCGGCCAGGACGAGGTCGGCGCGCTCGTGGCCCAGGGCCTCGTTCAGGCGGCGCAGGCGGTCGAGGTCGGCGACCACGAGCTCGTACTTGCCGGGCAGGGCGAGTTGCTCGCGGGCGCGGGCGACGAAGCTCTTGCGGTCGAGAAGGCCGGTGAGGGTGTCCTGGTCGGAAGCGGCGAACTTGGTCTCCGGCGCCACGACGCCAGCGGCGCGGACGCCCTCCTCCAACCAGACGCCGCGCCAGATGCAGACTCCGCCACCACGCATGCGCAGGCGAACGGCGATCTCGGCGCCCGGCTCCTGATGGCGCAGCACGTCATCGGCGAGGGCGCGGTCCTGCGGCAGGGCGAGCGCCCGCATGGCGGCCGAGGAGCATTCGGGAGCGAGCGGACCGAGCCCCAGGGAGCGGGTGGCGCCGGTCAGGCACAGCCGATCCTTCTCCGGCTCCCAGAGCCAGAGCGCGACGTCCGCTGCGCCCAAGGCTTCCAGCGTCGCCGTGGCGTCCCAGATCCAACGGTCGTTCGGCATGAGCCCCAAGAGGTCCGGCAAGCACGAAAGCGCCGGCTAAACTGAAACGCCTTCATCCGGACCATCATGCGCACGAAGAGGCGATACCAGCCCGAACAGGACATGATCTCGCCAAACGCCGTTAATTTTCAGATAAGCCTTCGCGAGCCCCTCCTCTGAAAACCCGGCTTGGTTGAGCAGGCTGCGAGACGGCGTGTTATGCGGGAGGCAGGCCGCTTCCAGGCGATGCAGGGCCAGGCTGCGGAACGAGAAGGCCGATAGGGCGCGGACCGCCGCGAGTGTCAGGCCCTGGCGGGCGAAAGGCCTTCCGCACCAATAGCCTAGGGAGCCCATCTGGGCGACGCCTCGACGGACATTGGACAAGGTGATGCCGCCGCTGAGCGCGCCGTCGCGGACGCGGAAGACGAAGAACGGATAGGCTGCCCCGGCGTCGCGATCCCGGGCGTAGGCGGCCAGCCTGCGACGGAACGCCGCACGAGTCAGGTCGTCGACCGGCCAGGTCGGCTCCCAGGGCTGCAGGAAATCCCGCGAGGCGGTGCGTAGCTCGCGCCACTCGCCATAGTCGCCTGCCCGCGGCGGCCGCAGGACCACGCCCTCGCCCTCGATGCGAAGGCCGCTCTCCGGCGCGATCCAGTCCAGCAGGGCCATGGGGCAAGCCTCGCGCGATTTCGCGCGAGGTCAAGGCTTAGGCGCCTAGGCGATCAACGCCCGGCGGAAGGCCTCGTCGGCCTTCAGGGCGACCTTCGGGCCGAGGATGCTGACGGCCGCCTTGCGGGAGGCGAGCAAGCCTTCGCCGATACGGGCGAGGTCGGCGGCGGTGACGGCGTCGATGTCGCGGGCGATCTCGGCGGTGGTCAGGATGCGGCCGAACAGCAGCACCTGGCCGGCGGCCTGTTCGGCGCGGGCCAACGGGCTCTCGCGGGCCATGAACAGGCCGGACTTGAGCTGAGCCTTGGCGCGGGCGAGCTCGGCGTCCTCTACGCGGGCGGCGAGCGCCATCACTTCGCCTGCGGCGACGCGAGCGAGTTCGGCGGCGTCCTTGGCGGCGCAGCCGGCGAAGATGCCCATCACCCCCTGGTCGTCATAGGTCTCGGAATAGGCGTCGAC
>CAMFIW010000087.1 GCA_945952355.1 uncultured Phenylobacterium sp.
CGCTGGATGTCCGGGCCATCGGCCCTGAAGTGTGCGTTCCGGTCCAAGCGCCGTCTCCGCTGCTCGACGATGGCCGCTCCGGCGGTTGGGCGATTCGGCCGGTGCGGTTGGCGGAATGGAGCGGATCGAAAGGTTCGAAGTAGGGCGAGCGAGTATTCGTTCCGTATCGCAGGGGCCGCGCTGATACGGTGCGAATACAATCCAGTCTTACTGCGCTCACATTGGCGCGTCATTTGGTGCGGTGAGCCGGTGGAGGCCTCTGCGCCGCCGCGGGTTCTTGGGCCGTGGCATGTTGCGAGGAGGGTGGCTGAGTTGGCAATTTCAGCGACCGCCGCCGAACCACCCCGGCGCGGCCACGCGTCTGTAACGCGGTCGCTCACCACGTGTCATATTCCGAGCGCCATGCGGTCCGATCCCCCTGCCACACCCGCCTCGACTCTGCTGCTCGTCGAAGACGACACCGACCTGCGCGCCGAGATGGCCCGCTACCTCACGGCCAACGGCTATGTCGTGCATCAGGCGCCGGACGTTCCGACGGCGCGGCGGGTCCTGGCCGAGCATCCGATCCAGCTGGTCGTGCTCGACGTGAACCTGCCCGGGGAAGACGGCCTGTCGCTCTGTCGGAGCCTCGCCGACGGCGGAGGCCCTCCAATCCTGATGCTCAGCGCCATGGGGGAGTCCGTGGACCGTATCCTCGGCCTCGAGCTCGGCGCCGACGACTATGTCGTCAAGCCCATCACGCCGCGTGAGCTCCTGGCGCGGGTCAAGGTGTTGGTCCGCCGACGCCCGATTGCGGCGCCGGTTCCCCGTCGCAGCGCCTATGCGTTCGCGGGCTTCCGGCTCGACATGGCCTCGCGCCAGCTCCGCGCCCCGCGGGGCGCCATCGTTCTCCTGACGAGAGGCGAACTCTCCCTGCTCCAGGCCCTGTTGGATCGCCCGCGCGTCGTGGTGCCTCGCGAGGAGATCGCGGGCCTTCTTAAGGGGGAGACGACAGAGCCCGTCGGTCGCGGCGTCGATCTGCATATCAGCCGCCTGCGTCGGAAGATCGAAGACCACGTCGCAGGTGAAATCATCCGCACCTATCGAGGGGTGGGCTATATGCTCGACGCCCAGGTGACCGCCGAATGAGCGCCCCCCGATCCCGGCTGCGCGGCCTGCCGATCTCGGTGCAGATTCTCGGCCTGCTCCTGGGAGGACTGGTGATCGCTCAGATCGCCACCTTGTCCCTGACCCTGCTGCTGCCGCCCGCGCCCGCGCCCCAGCACAGCCTGGCCGAGATCGCAGGCGCCTTGCGGGGCGGTCCGCTGGGGCAGGGCGACCGTCCGCTGGTGCGCGACGCCGACACCCTTCCGCCCAGCCTCCAGAGTCCGGGCTGGATGGCCCAGCCCCAGTCGACACGCGAGCTCGCCCGCCTCCTGGATGCGCCGGAGACCGACGTCAGGCTGCTGTTCTACGCGCCCCCGCCCTTCGCCGGCGCATCGCCCGCCCTGCGCATGGCGCGGATGGGCCAGGGCGGCCCGAACCTCCCCTTGGAAGTCACCCGTGTCGCCTTCGATCAGGGTGGCGGCGGCGGGCCAGGCGGGCCGGGTGGGGGACCGATGGGGGCGGGCGGCCCTGCGGGGTTCCCCGGTGCGCAATCGGGCGTCCTCGGCCCCTCGGGCTTCCCGGGCCGATCCCCCTCGTCCGGAGGGTTTCCGCCCTCGGGCGCCGGTCGGCGACCGCCTGCCGACACCGCGGGAGGCGGTTCCGCGCGCAGTTCCGGTCCCGCCGCCTTCCCACGCGCGAATGGTCCCGGGTCGGCCGACGGCCCGCCAGCCGGGAGCGGCGGGCCGGGGATCCAGCGCGCTCAGGCTCCCACCCCCGCCGCTCAGCCGCCGCGCGCTCCGGCGATCCGCACACCCCTAGATGCGGCCGTCTTCGCGTCCCAGCCTCGGCCCGTCGCGGCACAGCCGCCCGTGGTGTCGGTCCCGCTCACGCGCGTCGAGCCGGCGCCGACGGAGAGCGGCCCCCTGGTCGCCGCAGGCCGTCCGCCGATCCGCCAGCAGGACCTGACCGTGGCTCCGGCGCCGAGCCTGTCCATCCAAAAGGGCGCGCCCGCTGACGGCGCGGCTTTCGGCCCGGCCCGCACCTTGGCCCCGCCGGTCGCGCCGGGCCTGTTCGGCCGTGGCTCGACGCCGCAGGTCGAAGGCGAGTTCGTCGCTGCGCTGCGCGTCTCGCCCGGTCGCTGGGTCACGGTCCGGCCGGAGCCCGAAGGGTTCCCGAACAGCTGGCAGCGGCGCCTTCTGCTCTGGTTCGCCGTGGCCTTCGCGGGGGTCGCGCCGCTGGGGTACCTCTTCGCGCGCCGGTTGGCCGCTCCACTGACCGATTTCGCCGCCGCCGCCGAGGCGTTGGGACGCGACCCGCAAGCCGCAGTCGCGGCTACCGAAGGACCGGCGGAGGTGGGCCGCGCAGCGCGCGCCTTCAATCAGATGCAGGCTCGGCTCAAACGATATGTCGAGGATCGTACCGCAATGATCGGGGCGATCTCGCACGACCTGCGCACGCCCCTGGCCCGCATGCGCTTCCGCCTGGAACGCGCCCCGCCCGCGCTCAAGGCGGCGATGTCCCGGGACATCGCCCAGATGGAGGAGATGATCACCTCGGTGCTGACCTTTATGCGAGACGACGCTGCGGCTGGTCGCCGCGACCGCGTTGATCTCCGTTCGGTTCTGGAATGCGTCGTGGACGACGCCTGCGCCAGCGGCGGCGCGGCCGAACTGGAGCCCGGCGGCGTGGTCGAGGCCGAAGTGAACCTGCTCGCCATGCAACGCGTGTTCGAGAATCTGGTCGGCAATGCGGTGAAGTACGGGGAGCGCGCGACAGTGCGGCTTTCGGTCCAGGCGGGCGAGGCTGTCGTCGAGGTGGCTGATGCCGGGCCCGGGCTACCGGACGCCGAACTGGAGCAGGTGTTCCAGCCCTTCTACCGGGGCGCGGAGGCGCGGAACTCGACGAAGGGCGGCGTGGGCCTCGGCCTGGCCGTTTCCCGTTCGACGGTGCGGGCGCACGGCGGAGACCTTGTCCTGCGGCGGGCCCAGCCGGGCCTCGTCGCCCAGGTGCGCCTCCCGGTGGCGCGAGCGGGACGTCTCGCCGCATAGCCGAAGCGATCCGCCCCCGGCCGTTCGCCACCTGAGCCCGGGGCCGGGATTGCCTCGGTCCTGCGCTGGCCGGCTTGGCCCGCAGGCGACAGCAATAGGCCCCGCGATCAAAGTTCCTGGCGCGCGGCGCGCTCACTCTTCGCGATGACTTAGGGCGCGAACTCCGGGGGAGCCGATGCTGCGCATCTCGAAATCTCAAGCCATCCAGCCGTCCAGGTCCGTGCGGACCATGCTGGCTTGCGGCGCCGCCTCTCTGGCGGTGATCGCGCCCGCCGCCGCGGCCTTGGCCCAGGGGACAGTCGAAGAGGTGGTCGTCACCGCGCCGAACTATGTCCCCTCGACCAATCTGGGCGCGACCAAGGTCGCCATTCCGCTGGTCGAGACGCCTCAGGCCGTGTCGGTCATCACCCGCGACCAGATCGACGTGCTGAATGTCCAGAACCTGCAGCAGGCGGTCCGCTATTCATCGGGGGTTGTCGGCGAGAATTTCGGTCCCGACGAGCGCTATGACTGGCTGACCCTGCGCGGCTTCTCGCCGGTCGAGTACATCGACGGCCTGCAAGCCCCGGTCGGCTCGGTTCCCAATGTCGGGCTCGACCTGTGGGGCGCGGAGTCGGTCGAGGTGCTGAAGGGGCCTTCAGGGGTGCTCTACGGCCAGACTCCGCCGGGGGGCATCGTCAACATCACGCTCCGGCGGCCCCAAAAGGATGTGCATGGCGAACTCCAGGCTCAGCTCGGCAATTTCGACAGCCGGCAGGCCGCCGGAGATATCACCGGCTCCCTGTACGGGGACGGCACGGTCGAAGGCCGCCTGACCGCCCTGTGGCGCGAACGGGAGACCCAGGTCAGCGGCACGCATTCGCGTCGCCTCTATGTGGCGCCGGCCCTGACCTGGAACGCCACCGAAGACACGCAGATCACGCTCCTGGCCTACTATCAGAAGGATCATGCGACCGGCGGCGACGGCGGGTTCCTGCCAGCGGCGGGAACGCTGCTGCCGAATCCGCTTGGTTCGATCCCGGTCAACCTCAATGTCGGGGAGCCCGGATACAATCTGTTCGAGCGCGAGCAGTACGGGCTCGGCTACGAGTACAGTCACAAGATCAACGACGCGATCACCTTCAAACAGAACTTCAAGTGGTCGCGGCAGAACGAGAACTTCGTCTCCATCTACGGCACGGGTCTGCAGGCGGACAATCGCACGCTCAACCGCGCCAACTTCATCTATCCGGAGAACATAACCTCGACCGCCGTCGACACCCGCGTCGAGATCAAGGAGGCGACCGGACCGCTCGATCACCTGGTGCTGGTCGGGGTCGACTATCGTCGGCTGAGCAACCGCACCGACTTCATGTTCGGCTCGGCGCCGACGCTGGACATCTTCGCTCCGGTCTATGGGCAACCGATCCCGGCGCCGTTTTATGTGGTCAAGGACTACATCCACCAGAATTCGAAGCAGACTGGCGTCTATGCCCAGGACTTCATCAGCGCCGGCAAGTGGCGCGTGACGCTCAGCGCGCGTGAGGACTGGCTCGAAGGCGCGGTCAGCGACGACGCCTTCACCTGGAGAGCGGGCGTCAACTACCTGTTCGACAACGGGTTCGCACCCTACGTTTCCTACTCCACCTCGTTCCTGCCGACCGGTGGCGCGGACTTCAACGGCCACGCCTTCGTGCCCAGCACCGGCAAGCAGTTCGAGGCCGGGATCAAGTACGAGGCCCGTCGCCTGCCGCAGGGCATCAAGATCTTCGGGTCCGCCACCGCCTATGACCTCGTTCAAGAGCACGTCCTGACCAACGACCCGGCCCACGCCTTCTTCAACGTCCAGACGGGCGAAGTGGAGGTGAAGGGCCTGGAACTGGAAGGCGTAGCTCGCCTGCATGAGCGGCTCAGCCTCAACGCCTCCTACAGCTACACCGACAGTGAAGTGACCAAATCCAACGGCGCGGATCTGCACAAGGACCTGCCGATCGTGCCGCGGCACAAGGCCTCCGCGCTCGCCGACTACACCTTCCAGGACGGCCTTCTGGCTGGCCTCGGCGGTGGCCTGGGCGTGCGCTATCTCGGCTCGGTCTGGGGCGACTCGTCCAATACGCTGAAGAGCAAACCCGAGACCCTGTTCGACCTCGTCGCCCACTACGACAAGGACGACTGGCGGTTGGCGCTCAACGTCAGCAACCTGTCGGACAAGGTCTACGTCCAGCGCTGCTCGGATTTGGCGACCTGCTTCTACAGCTCGCGGCGCACGGTGGTGCTCACGCTCGGCCGCAAGTGGTGAGTTCAAGGGCAGCCGCTAGCGAGGCCGTCATGGGTGAGGCCGACAGCCGTGTTGAGGCCGGGGTGGCCAGGTTCGTCGCCCAGGTGATGCGGGATTTCGCCAGTGGGGCCGAGGGCGGAGCGCTCAGCTTGCCAGAGCAGCGCGCCCTGTCCGAACGGGTCCGTGCGCCCTGGCGGGCCGGCGGACCGGAGATGGCGCGTCAGCGCGAGCATTTCGCCAAGACGCCGGTCGGCCGGGTGCGGCTGCGGTTCCTGGAGCCGATTGGCGAGTCTGGTCCGCGCCCGGCCATGATCTATCTGCACGGCGGCGGCTTCACCACCTTCAGCCTCGACACCCACGACCGGCTGATGCGCGAGTACGCCGCCCGAGCCGGGGTGGTCGTGATCGGGGTGGACTATTCGCTGTCCCCCGAGGCGCGGTTCCCTCAGGCTTTGAACGAGGTCGCCGGTGTGGTCGCCTGGCTCGCGGACGAGGGCGCTCGTCTCGGAGTTGACGCTGGGCGGCTCGCCCTGGGAGGGGACTCGGCCGGCGCCAATCTCGCCGTCTCGGCCTGCCTCAAGCTCAGGGCCCTGGGCCAGGCCGGCGGGGTTCGGGGCCTGCTCCTCAACTACGGCTTCTTCGACGCGGACCTCTCGACTCCGTCGCAGCGCCGCTATGGCGAATCCGGCGCCTTCCTTTCGAGCGAGGAACTCGACGCCTATCTGGTCAACTATCTCGGCGCAGGAGATCCCCGGTCGGATCCTCTGGCCCTGCCGATCTTGGCCGACCTCTCGAACCTGCCGCCGTCGTTCCATGTGATCGCAGAATGCGATCCGCTTTGCGACGGCGACCTGTTGATGGCCGAGCGCATGGCCAGAGCCGGAAATCGGGTCAGCCAGACCGTCTATGGCGGCGCCACCCACAGCTTCCTGGAAGCCGTCTCAGTCTCGCAACTCGCCGAGCGGGCGATCTCCGAGAGCTCGAGCTGGCTCCGCGCCCTGCTGTTCCCGTCCGCCGCCTGAGGCTCGATCCCATGTCGCCGCCTGCTCGCCGTCAGTCGATCTTCGTCCGCAAGTCGATCGACCAGATCCGGGCGGACTCAGGCCACCAGGCCCTCCAGCGCACCTTGGGACCGGGCCATCTGCTCTTGCTCGGCGTGGGCTCGATAATCGGAGCCGGCATCTATGTGATGACCGGCGCGGCGGCGGCGCATTTCGCCGGGCCGGCGGTGCTGATCTCGTTCCTGATCGCCGGCGCGGCCTGCGTGTTCACCGGGCTCTGCTACGCCGAGCTGTCCTCGATGATGCCGGTCACCGGCTCGGCCTACATCTACGCCTACGCGACCTTGGGAGAGTTGGGCGCGTGGGTGCTGGGCTGGCTGCTGGTGCTCGAATATGCGGTCGCCGGCGCCACCGTCGCCGTCGGCTTCTCCGGATACCTGGTGAGCCTGCTGGCGAGCTGCGGCGTCCACCTTCCCGCGGCGATCGCGACACCCTTCATCCAGTCGGTGAGCGGGAGCGGGGGCTACGCCTTCGTCACGGGCGGCGGTGTAAACCTAATCGCCAGCCTGGCGGTCTGCGTGATGGCCGTGCCACTGGTGTTCGGGATTCGGGAGTCGGCGGCGATCAATTCGTCCATCGTGGCGCTGAAGATCGTCGTGCTGCTGCTGTTCGTCGCCTTCGGTGTGAGCTCGGTCGTTCCGGCGCGTTGGGTTCCGTTCATCCCGCCGAACGAGGGCGGTTTCGCCTATGGCTGGCCGGGAATTTTCCGGGCGGCCTCCGTGATCTTCTTCGCCTATCTCGGCTTCGAGACGGTCTCGACGGCGGCGGCCGAGGCGCGGGACCCCAAGCGGGACATGCCGTTCGGCATACTGGGCTCGCTGGCCGTATGCACCGTGCTCTACGTCGCGGTGGCTGCGGTGCTGACCGGCGTCGCGCCCTATCGCACCCTGGGCGTCGCCGACCCTCTGGCCGTGGCCGTGGACGCCATGGGCAAGCCGTGGCTGCTGATGGTGGTGAAGATCGGCGCCGTCGTCGGCCTGACTTCGATCCTGCTGTCGACCTGCTACGGCCAGTCGCGGGTGTTCTACGCCATGGCGCGCGACGGTCTGTTGCCCAAGGCCTTCACGAGCCTGCACCCGAGGTTCGGCACACCGTGGATCGGCACGATAATCATCGCGGCCGGCATGGCGCTGGCCGCCGGTCTGCTGCCGATCACCCTGCTGGGCGACCTAATCAGCCTGGGCACTGCGACCTCCTTCGCCATCGTCTGTTTCTCGGTCATGTGGCTGCGCAATACCCATCCCCAGATGGACCGCCCTTTCGTTGCGCCCCTTGGCGGCGTGCGGATCGCCGGCTGGTGGGTTGGGGTGACGCCGGTCCTCGGCATCATCGGATGCATGGTGATGGTCGGCCCCCTGATGTTCGACATATTCGCCAAGGCGGTCGCCGGTGATTTCCTGCCGGCCGGGTTGCTGCTGGGATATCTGGGCGCAGGCGCGCTGATCTATGTGTTCTATGGCCGACGGCACTCGCGGTTGGGCCAGGGGCTCGGCCCACACGGCGGCCCGCCCGGCGACTTCGACCCCACCGTGCCCGTGGAAGGCGCCATCGCCTCGCATTGAGGCGCCGGCCGCGGGGTCTCGTCACAGACCCGTCACGAATATTTCCACGGCCCGTCCGGCCTGATAACGATAGTCGGACCGGAACCCGTGGAGTCGGGCCATGCTCCGCAGCATCGAGGTCGAACGCACGCCGCGCCCCGTGGTCGCCCTGGCGGACGAGTATCCCGCCGGCTTCGTCGATCCGCGCCATTCCCATCGTCGCGCCCAACTTCTCTACGCCACGACGGGTGTGATGACCGTGGTCACTCCAGAAGGCACCTTCGTCATACCGCCGCAGCGGGCCGTATGGATTCCGGGCGGGGTGGAGCACGAGGTCTCCTGCCGCGGCGAGGTTTCACTGCGGACGCTCTATGTCGAGCCACAATCCTGCGAGCGCTTGCC
>CAMFIW010000088.1 GCA_945952355.1 uncultured Phenylobacterium sp.
CGCCGCCGCCGAGGGCATGGAGTGCCAGTCGATCAGGATCGCGAACCCGTGGGCCGAGTGGGCCTCGCCGAGCAGGCGCGCCAGGGCTGCGTGATAGGGGGTGTGGGCCGTCTCGATCCGGGCCCGAGCTTCGGCGAAGGTCAGCTTGCGGGCATAGATCTCCTGGCCCTCGGACACCACCCGGGCGATCGCGCCGAGGCCCGCCGCCACGCGCGCCGAGCGGCCGCGAGCGAAGTCCGGAAGTTCGTCGGCGAACATGGCCGGGTCGAGTTCGAACGCCTCACGGTTCACGTCGATATAGGCTCGCGCGAGCTGGGCGGCGATCAAGGCGGCCCCGAGGTCGGGCGCGACGGCGACCAGTTCGTCGACATAGGCGTCCTCGGACCGGCGGATCGCCACGCCGTCGAGGGCCGGCATCATGTCGTCCGGGTAGAGCCGGCCGGAATGCGGCGAGGCGAAGACGAGGGGCGTCGGCGCCGGCGCGCCGTCGGCCGCCGCGCGGCGAACGTCGAAAGCCGCGGCGGGCCGAGCGACGGAAGGGCTCGCGGCGAGGGGCTCCCAGGCGTTCATCTCGGCCATAAGACCCCCCAATCGCGCCGGCGGTCAAACGGATCGGGTTCTGCGACCCCACGGTTCATCGTGGATTTACATCTGGCGCCCTAAGGTCGGTCTTTGTGACCTGACTGCGGAGCGCCCATGCCCCGGATCCTGCTGGCCGAAGACGACGATTCCCTGCGTGGGTTCCTGACCCGTGCGCTGGAGCGCGCAGGCTTCGAGGTCACGCCCTGCGCCGACGGCGAGGAAGCCGCGGCCGTGCTCGACGAGAAGTGGGACCTCCTGCTGACCGACATCGTCATGCCGGGTATGGACGGCATCGAGGTCGCGCGCCTGGCCGCGGCCAAGCATCCGGGCCTGCGCATCATGTTCATCACCGGCTTCGCCGCCGTGGCCCTGGCCGCCGGCGAAACCGCCCCGCCCGGCGCCAAGGTGCTGTCCAAGCCCATCCACCTGCGCGAGATCGTCTCCGAGGTGGAACGGATGATGGCCGCCGCCTGACGGCCCTTGCGCGGGAAGATCGCCGCCGTTATACCGCCGCCTCCCGTTCCCGAGAGGGAGCAAGGCCGGTCGGACGCGTAGCTCAGCGGGAGAGCACTACGTTGACATCGTAGGGGTCACAGGTTCAATCCCTGTCGCGTCCACCATCCCTCCCGACACTTCAGACCTGACGGCCGACCGGGGGCTGGCGTCCTATTGCGACGGAGCCGAAGGCGTCGGCGTGGTCGGATAGTAGTAGATGACCGGCGGTGACGGGGCCTTGGTCGGCTGGTTGGCGTCGGCCGACCCCGTGGCCGAACCCCCGGAACCGTTGGAACCGTCGCCGCCGCTTCCCTGATCCCCGAGCTGTCCGGGTCGTCCCGGCTGGCCTGGCTGACCCGCCTGGGCGGACCTCGGATGCGGCCGGCCGCCGCCACCGCCGCCGGTTTCGGCCGTGCTCGGGCGCAGCACGCGTTCGGCCTCGGCCGCCGCTGCGTCGCCGGCGACGCGGTCTCTCAGATTGGTGGCGAATTCGGTCAGCCCGGTCCCACGCGAGCAGCCGCCCAGGGCCAGGCTTCCCATCAGCAGAGCCGCCGCCGACAGGCGGAGCGGCTCCGATCGGGTCGGGCGACGGGGCTCGGCTGGCATGGATGTGGCTCCGCGGGCGGCTGGCGACCGGGTTTGAACGGTCCATACGGCGCTTGCAAGACCCACGCCACTCGCGTGCGGCGGGCGGGTCCGGAATCCGCTCTGCGACCTGCCGCTAGGTGAGGGAAAACCCTTACGGATAACGGTGTTGCACGAGTACCGCAGTTATGCCGAAATATTTCAGTGATGTTACAAACTCCTGGCGCGAGCGACGCAAGTCGGCCTCAATCGCCGAACCTGAGCGGCCGACCCCTCCCGTCAGATGGAATGCGGCGGACCCTCGGGGGGAGGAAGAACAATGTCCAAGAGCAGATATTTCTGCGGCGGCTCCGCCTTGGCCGTCGCTCTGGCCATGGGCCTCGGGGGCCATGCCCTCGCGGCCGACGCCAAAGAGGCCACGACAGTCGAAGAAGTCATCGTCACCGGCTCTTTCATCGCCGGGACACCCACAGACGCGGCCTTGCCCGTGGCGGTCATCAACTCGGAAGCGCTGGAGAAGCAGGGCTCGCCGACCACGGTCGAGCTCCTCAAATCCCTGCCGGTCACGTCGGGCGTGCTCGGCGAAACCAACCAGTTCGACCCACGGGCCCAAGGATCCGAGGGCTCCGGCTCCGTGAACCTGCGCGGCCTGGGCGCCCAGCGCACCCTGGTCCTCATCAACGGCCACCGGATGACCCCTAATCCCTTCGGCCAGGGCGGGGCGGGCATCGTCGACACCAACATCATCCCTACGGCCGCGATCGGCCGGGTCGAGGTGCTGAAGGACGGCGCCGCCGCGACCTATGGCTCCGACGCCATCGCCGGCGTGGTGAACTTCATCACCCGCACCCACTTCCAGGGCCTGGAGGCCCAGGCCAGCTACCAGCAGGTCGACGGTTCGGACGGCAACTACACCGCCAGCCTGCTTTGGGGCTGGGAGGGCGACCACGGCAATATCCTGCTGAGCGGCGGCTACCAGCACCGGTCGGAACTGCCGACCACGGAACGAAGCTGGGCAAACCTCAGCTACTTCAAGAACCCGGAGGGCGGTTGGTCGGGCGGCAACGCCATCGCCCCCTTCATTCCGGTGACGCAGAACGCCGCTGGGGCCTGGGTTCCGGCGGGCGGATTCCAGCTCGACGCCGGGTGTGCGCCCCTGGGCGGCGTCGCCGTTCCCGGCGCGCTGCCGGCCTGCAATTTCCACTATTCGAACTACGACAACCTGGTCGAGGAAGAGACCCGCTTCCAGATCTATGGCGAGGCCAACGCCGACATCGGCGACAAGACCCGACTGCACGTCGAGGCGCTCTATTCGGAAACCGAGGTCCCGCACTGGAAGACCTCGCCGTCCTATTTGGCCCTGCAGACGCCGACCGGGTCCACCAACCCGACGGTCTCGACCCTAACCTCGGCGGTCCTCGCGGGCTATTTCGTGCCGAGCAGCAACCCGGGCTACATCGCCTATCAGGCCGCGCACCCTGGCCAGATCCCGACCTTCGCGACGGGCGTCCACATTCCCGGTGTTCGCTATCGGCCCCTCGCCGAGAGCGGCAACCCGATGTTCGGCTTCGGCCCCTCCGAGGGCCGCAGGCACTATGAGGCCATGCGCATATCGGGGGACCTGAAGGGCGAGTTCGAGAACGGCATCGGCTGGGACGCCACGCTCACCTACAGCGAAGAGACCGGCATCCGGACAGGCTACGACACGCTCGTCTCGAACTTCCAGCTCGCCCTGCGCGGCTACGGCAGCCTGCTCAGCGCCGGCGCCAACGGTTGCACGGCGGCCAAGACCGCCAACTTCACGACCGGAGCCGGCAACGCCGCCCTGGGTTGCTACTACTTCAACCCCTTCTCGAACTCGACTCAGGTCAATCCGATCACGGGCCAGACCAACCCGGAATACAACGCCGCCCTGGCCAACAATCCGGATCTGATCCGGTGGTTCTTCCGCCAAGGCCAGACCCGTGCGACCGAGCGGCTGTTCGTGGCCGACCTGGTGTTCAACGGCGTGACGCCGATCCATCTCGGCGGCGGCGACCTGGCCTGGGCCGCAGGCGCCCAGTTCCGGCGCAACGGCTACACCAGCACCCTGGACAACCTCTCCAACATCGCGGCCAACCCCTGCATCGACACGCCCGTGACCGGCAGCACGAGCTGCACCGTGCGCAATGGGCCGTTCATGTTCCTGGGCACCGGCTACGAGTCCGACCTGACCAGCGACGTCTATGCCCTGTTCACCGAGTTCAACGCTCCCTTCACGGACAAGTTCTCCGTACAGCTGGCGGCGCGGTACGAGGACTATGGCGGAGCGACCGGATCGACCTTCAACCCGAAGATCGCGGCCCGCTGGCAGGCCACGGACTGGCTGGCGTTCCGCGCCTCGGCAGGCTCCACCTTCCGGGGCCCGCCTCTCACCCAGTTGACCAACAACAGCGGCACCGCGCTGAGCTTCATCGCCGGCTCGTTCCGCGCCATCGACATCTTCGGCAACCCGAACCTCGATCCCGAGACCGCCAAAACCTACAATGTCGGCGCGATCCTGAACTTCGGGCGGCTGAAGGGCACCATCGATTGGTGGCGCTTCGACTTCGACAATCCGATCGTCGCCGAACCCTCGGGCTCCATGGTCGCCACCATGTTCCCAGGCAACGCCTCGACCAATTGCGGCGCCGCGGCCTTCGCCGGTCTCCAGGCGCGCTTCACCTTCCAGGGCGCCTGCAGCGTGGCGACCATCGCCCGGGTTCGCACGGCCTATGTCAACGGGCCGTCGGTGAAGACCTCAGGCGTGGACGTGTCCGCCGACTTCGACGCGGGGGACCTGTGGGGAGGCCAGCTCAAGCTCGGGACGAGCCTCAGCTATACGCTCGAGTATAAGACCGACGCCTTCAAGGTCGGGGGCGTGACGGTCGAGAACGCCTTCGACGCCGCCGGCAAGCTGAACTACCAGCTCTCGGCGACATCGCTGCCGCAGCTCAAGGGCACGGCCTATGTCGAGTACACCCACGGAATCCACAACATCCGCTGGACCTTGAACTACGTGGACTCCTACGACGATCAGCGGACCTCGATCCTCGCGCCGAACCCTGTCACCGGGACGGTGCTCACCGCCGGCCAGAAGATCGATGCGAGCTGGATCAACGATGTCGCCTACCGCGTGCTCCTGCCGTGGGACACCACGGCGACCGTGGCGATCGACAACATCTTCGACAAGGACCCGTCCTTCGCCCGCCTCGACCTCAACTACGACCCGTTCACGGCGATCCATCCGCTGGGACGCACGGTGAAAGTCAGCGTGAAGAAGAAGTTCTAGGCCGCCCCACCACGGGCCGCTTGGCGCGCCGCCGGTTTTTGCCGGCGGCGCTTTTTTTTCAAGCGCGGCGCGGGCGCCACACCCCTTTGTTTCGGACCAATCGCCCAGTTGCCGACCGGACGGTTTGTTTTTCGAATAGACCGTATTTCACGCCGCGCGCGGACGACGGCGCCGCGAAGGGCGCAAGTCTCAGATTTTAGAGGACTAATGATGGACCATGACGCAGGGGCGCATTGGGTTCGTGGCGACGGTATCATGGTCTCAGTATAAAAATCTCCGGTACGTCAAAATATGTCGTCATTTCGCGTCTTTTGCGACGTCGAAACATTGCGACAGTCCCTATGGCGCTCCCGAGCGGCGCATCGGATGATCCTGACACTCAGCGGCAACATCAGAGCCTGGCATTTCAACTGGCTCACGGTCGCGGAGGGGGAAAGGAAACATTGATGTCAAAAAGCAGATATTTCTGCGGCGGCTCTATCCTGGCCGTCGCGATGACCTTCGGTTCGGTCGGGCTGGCGCACGCCGCCGACGCCGCGAAAGCCGACGAGGCAACCGTCGAGGAGGTCATCGTCACCGGCTCGTTCATCGCCGGTACGCCCACGGACGCGGCCCTGCCCGTCGACGTGATCGGCGCAAAGGAACTGGCCCAGCGCGGTTCTCCGACCATGGTCCAGTTCATCAAGACCATTCCGTCATCGGGCGCCGTGATTGGCGAGAACAACCGCTTCGGCTCAGGCTCCGGCGCGGCGACGATCAACCTGCGCAACCTGAGCTCGCCCTCTACCGGCACCCGCACCCTGGTGCTGTTCAACGGCCGTCGCGTGCCGGTCTCGTCCCAGGGCCTGGGCAGCGTCGACATCAACCTGCTGCCCGCGGCCGCCATCGGACGGGTCGAGGTGCTGAAGGACGGCGCGGCGGCGACATACGGCTCCGACGCCATCGGCGGCGTGGTCAACTTCATCACCCGCACCGATCTGAACGGCTGGGAGATCGGCGGCAACTACCAGAGCATCAAAGGCTCCGACGGCGACTACGACACCTCGATCGCCTGGGGCTGGAAGGGCGACCGCGCCGACATGATGGTGACGGCCGGCTATCGCCATCGCTCGCAGCTGCCCGTCCAGGAACGCAGCTGGGCGCTGCGCACCGGTACGGACGGCTATCTGCAGAATCCGCTGGGCGGCTGGGCCGGCACCGGCAACCCGGGCCAGTACCAGTACGCGACCACCGCTCCGGTGGGGTCGCCGAACACCGGCTACAGCACGGCCACCTTCTCGGGCGCACTGCCGGACATCGGCTGCGCGGCCAACGGCGGCGCGCCCTACGTCCTGACCACGACGACCGTGTCGGCGACCTCGTGCAACTTCCAGTACACGACCTTCGACAACCTGGTTGAGAACGAAGACCACTATCAGGTCTACGGCCAGCTGAACGTCGACGTGACCGACAACATCTCGGCCCATGTCGAGGCGCTCTACGCCCTGCACAACACGCCCGAGCAAAGCTGGGCGGTGACCGGACCCAACCAGTATCCGGCCCCGATCCTGGCCTCCGGCGCCTCGGCGGGCGGCGGCGTCTCGCCGATCCCGGCTTCCGGCACGGGCGAGCAGTCGCGCTTCTACATTCCCAACACCAACCCGGGCCTCGTGGCCCTGCTGGGCCAGATCTCGGCGGCCAATTGCACGGGCTCGGTCCTGCCCTATGGCGTCGATGCCGCGACCTGCGCGACGGGCCTCACCGCCGCCCGGGCCGCTGTGACCAATGCCGGACTGTACGGCGTGGCGACCTCCAACACCGCGTGGCGCCCGATCGGCTTCGCGGGCGACCCGGCCACGGCCGACCGCCACAGCCACTACAGCTACAAGGTCGACACCTGGCGCATCTCCGGCGGCCTGAAGGGCAAGTTCGGCGAAGACGCCGGCTTCCTGAAGAATGTCGGCTGGGATTTCGCCCTGACCTACCAGGAACAGGACTACAACTATAACCTCGAGGACGTGTCGGTGAACCGCCTGCAGCTCGCCCTGCGCGGCTACGGCAGTCGCGCCGGCGCGGCCGATCAGTGCACGGCGGCCGAGACGGCGAACTTCACCACCAACGCCGGCAACGCGGCCCTGGGCTGCTTCTATTTCAACCCCTTCGCCAACGCGTTCGCCCAGAGCACCTCGAACGTCGCGGCCAACCCCTACTACATCTCGACCTCGACGATTCCGGGCTTCAACGACGCGGCGGCGAACCGCGGCGCCGTGGCCGCCTGGATGATCCAGAAGCAGTACAACGAGATCAAATCCAACCTGTTCGTCGCCGACCTCGTCTTCAACGGCCAAACGGAATGGAAGCTGTGGGGCAAGGACAACATCGCCTGGGCGGCCGGCGCCCAGTTCCGGTACGACCGCACCCAGCAAACGCCCGACGTGCTCTATGACGCGAACGCGACGCCTTGCGTGGACTCGGTCCCGTTCGGCGACGGCTCGCCCTACTGCCCAACGACGGCGAACGGGCCCTTCCTGTTCAACGCCAACCTGCGTCCCTACGACGTGAACCGGAAGATCAGCTCGGTCTTCGGCGAAACCAAGGTGCCCCTCACCGACACGCTCGAGCTGACCCTCGCCGCGCGCTATGAGTACTATCAAGGCCAGGGCGACACCACGAACCCGAAGGCGGCGATCCGCTGGCAAGCCACCGACTGGCTGGCCTTCCGCGGCTCGGTGGGCACCACCTACCGCGCGCCGGCGGCCACGATCACGACCACGAACTTCACGCGTGGCCTGACCAACGCCAACGGGACCTACAAGGCCAACGACCTCTACGGGAACCCGAACCTCTCGCCGGAAACGGCCACGACCTACAGCGTGGGCACGATCGTCGAGATCGGCGGGTTCAACGCCACGGTCGACTGGTGGAACTTCGACTTCAAGGACGCCCTGACCTCCGAGGCCACGGCGGACCTGCTGAACGTCATGTTCCCGGGCGGCTCGGCCACCGGCAACTGCGGCAACGCCGCCTACGCCAAGGTGCAGGCCCGCTTCACCTTCGACCAGGGTGTCTGCGGCCGGGCCAACATCCTGAGCTACCGCACCCAGTACATCAACGGCGGCCAGATCAAGACCTCGGGCGTGGACTTCCAGGCCAACCTCAAGGTCGGCCAGGTGTTCGGCGGCGACCTCAGCACCGGCTTCGACGGCACCTACCTCCTGAAGTACGATGAGGCGCCCTACCTGATCGAAGGCTTCCCGTCGAACGCGGCGGGCGTCCAGGAGCGGGTCGGCACCTATCGGGCCTCGATCTTCACCAGCTACAACCCGATCCGGGCCAACGCCTTCGTGAACTTGTCAATGGGCGCCCACAATCTGCGTTGGCAGATCCGCCACACCTCGTCGGTCAACCAAATCGAAACAAACT
>CAMFIW010000089.1 GCA_945952355.1 uncultured Phenylobacterium sp.
CTACACACTGCATATCGTCGGCAGCGTCAGATGTGTATAAGAGACAGGCCATAGGTCTTGTAGGCGATTTCCAGGGGACCGAAGGTCGCGCCGGAGTCCAGGCGCAGCGGCTGGTCGGCCGGAAACCGCCAGGTTCCGCCGTTGGTGTCGCGCTCGGTGAAGGCGGCGGCCGTATCGTCCATCCGCCCGCCTTGGACCGCCAAGCTCTTTCTGTGTCAACCGCTTCGCGCGCGGCCTGACCCCCGCTATGACGGGCGGGGCAATGGGAGTGACGATGCAAAGGCTGATCCTTTTTCGGCACGGCGACGCCAAGCGCGACTCGGACAGCGGCGATGACTTCGATCGGCGCCTGTCCAAGGAGGGGCGCGAGGAGACCGCCCGCGTCGCCGCGGCCCTGGCGGACATGGGTCTCGCCCCCGACGTCGCCCTGGTCTCGGCGGCGGTGCGCACCCGCGAGACCTGGAGCGTGCTGTCCGACGCCTTTCCCAAGGCCCGCGCGCGCTTCGAGGACGAACTGTACCTCGCAGAGCCCGATCGGGTGCGCGAGGCGGCGGACAAGGCCGGCGAGGGCTGCGACGCCCTGATCGTGGTGGGCCATAATCCCGGACTGCAGGAACTGGCGCTCGCCCTTCTGATCGAGAACGGCGCGGCGGCCTCGCAGATTGGAAAGGTCCAGTCCCGATTCCCCACGGGTTCGGCGGCCGTCTTCCTGATCGACGCCAATGGCCGGGCGACCCTGGATGGCCTCTTCTTCCCCAAGGATCTGAGGTAGGCCGTGGCGCGAATCTACAAGATCCTGACCCGCGCCGAATGGCGCGTGGCCCAGGCGGCCGGGATCTTCGCGGGGTCGGCGGTCGACCTCACGGACGGCTTCATCCACTTCTCCACCGCCGCCCAGGCAGGGGAAACGGCGCGGCGGCACTTCGCCGGCCAGGCCGACCTGGTGGTGCTGGAGATCGAGGCCGACGACCTCGGCGCGGCCCTGCGTTGGGAGCCATCGCGCGGCGGTGATCTCTTCCCGCACCTCTATGGCTCGCTCGCGGTGTCCGACGTGCGTTCCGAACGCACCGCGCCCCTCGGCGCCGACGGCGCCCCGCTTCTGGGCGATCTCGCATGAGCCTTCTGCACGACGCCGTCGCGCGCGGCCTGCACCTCCTCGATCCGGAAGACGCGCACGGCGTCACCATCGCCGCGCTCTCGGCTGGGCTCGGCTCGCGAGCCCGCCAGGCCGATCCGATTTTGGCGACCAGGATCGCGGGCCTCGATCTGCCGAACTGCGTGGGTCTCGCCCCCGGCTTCGACAAGAACGCCCAGGTGTTCGGCCCCATGCTCGCCTCGGGCTTCGGCTTCGTGGAGTGCGGCACGGTCACCCCGCTGCCCCAGGCCGGCAATCCGCGCCCACGCCTGTTCCGCCTCACCGAGGACCAAGCGGTGATCAACCGGATGGGCTTCAACAACGAAGGGCTGGAGGCCTTCGCCGCCCGCCTGGTCGGACGCCAGGGGCCTGGAATCGTCGGGGCCAATATCGGCGCCAACAAGGACGCCGAGGATCGCATCGGCGACTACGTCACCGGCCTGACCCGGCTCTGGGGCCTCGCCAGCTATTTCACCATCAACATCTCCTCGCCCAACACGCCGGGCCTGCGCGCCCTGCAGACCAGGGCGGCGCTGGAGGAGCTCCTAGGTCGCCTCGCCGAGGCCCGCGACCGCCTGCCGGCGCAGGGCCGCGTCCCCATGTTCCTGAAGGTCGCCCCCGACCTGGAGGAGGGCGAGGTCGAGGCCATCGTCGAAACGGTGATCGCTCAGGGGCTCGCTGGAATCATCGTCTCCAACACCACCATCTCGCGCCCAGCCCTGAGGTCGAGCCAGGCCGGCGAGGCGGGCGGACTGTCCGGTGCGCCCCTGACCGGCCTCGCCCAGGCGATGATGGGCCGCTTCCACGCCGCCGCGGCCGGACGCCTGGTCCTGATCGGTGTCGGCGGCATAGGCTCCGGGGCGGACGCCTACGCCCGAATCCGGGCCGGGGCGAGCGCGGTCCAGCTCTATTCGGCCCTGGTCTTCGGAGGCCCTGGCTTGGTCGTGCGCATCCGCCGCGACCTTGCCGCCCGGCTGCGCGCCGACGGCTTCCGGACCGTCGCCGAGGCGGTGGGCGCGGGCTAGCCAAGCGCTTGTCATGGCAGGGCTTCGCGTTGCCGAACGGCCTCGGATGACGTACGGGGAATCCATGGCCGACGCCCCAGAGCCTCAGGCGCCAGAGCGGCGATCCGGACGGCGCTTCTTCTGGCCGGGCGGTCTCTCCGCGCGCCTGCTGCTGCTCACCACCCTGTTCGTGGTGATGGCCGGCCTCCTGATCCTGCCGCCGGCCTTGGCCAATTTCGAGGAGCAGTGGCTGCTCGACCGTGTCCGCGCCGCCGAGCTCGCCTCGCTCGCCACCGAGGTCGCCCCAGACCGCGTGGTCAGCGACCAGATCACGTCCCAACTTCTGACCGGCGCCGGGGTCGAGACCGTGGCCATCCAGTCCGACGGCATGCGCCGCCTGGTGCTCCAGGGGCCGCGCCGCGCCCAGGCGCCCTATCTGGTCGACCTGCGCCACCAGGCCACCACCTCCTGGCTCACCGCGCCGTACCAGACCCTGCTGGGCGGTCCCGGCCGCGCGGTGCGCGTGATCGCCGAGCCGCGCTTCCGCAAGGCCGACTTCATCGAGGTCGTGGCGCCCGACGCCGACCTGCGCACCCGGATGACCCGCTATTTCTGGCAGCTCGTCATCTTGACTATCCTGGTCGCCGGCGGCGCGGGCGGCCTGGTCTACCTGTCGCTGAACCTCTTCCTGGTGCGGCCCATGCAGCGGATCACCCGGGCCATGGAACGTTTCCGCGCCGACCCGGACGACCCCGCCTCGCACCTGGAGCCCTCCGGCCGCCGCGATGAGATCGGCCGTGCCGAGGCCGAGCTCGACCGAATGCAGGCCGACCTGCGCGCCGCGCTGAATTCCCGCGCCCGCCTGGCGGCCCTCGGCGAGGCGGTGGCCAAGATCAATCACGATCTGCGCAACATGCTGACCAGCGCCCAGATGGCGTCCGAGCGTTTGGGCATGGTCAAGGATCCCCAGGTCGCCCAGGCGATGCCGCGCCTGGAGCGGGCGCTTGATCGGGCGGTCAAGCTCGCCTCCGACGTCCTGGCCTACGGCAAGACCCAGGAGCCCGCGCCCGAGGTGCGCCCCGTCCCGCTGGCGGCGGCGGTCGAGGCCGCCGCCGAGGAGGCGCGGCTGGGCGAGGACGGCGTGCGGCTCGACAGCGAGATCGACCCCGCTGACGAGGTGATCGCCGACCCCGACCAGCTCCACCGCATCCTGGCCAACCTGATGCGCAACGCCCGCCAAGCCATCGATCAGCAGGCGGACCGCGCGGCGCCGGGCGTCGTGCGGGTGGGCTTCGGCCTGGTCGACGGCGCCAGCCTGATCACCCTCGCCGACAACGGTCCCGGCGTCCCGGAGCGGGCGCGCGAGCGGCTGTTCCAGCCCTTCGCCGGCTCGACGCGGGAGGGCGGCGCGGGCCTCGGCCTCGCCATCGCGCGCGAGCTTGCCCAGGGCCATGGCGGCGACCTCAGCCTGGCCTCCACCGGCCCCGAGGGTACGGTCTTCGAACTGCGCCTGCCGGGCGAAGCGCCGCGGCTGGACAAGCCCCGGCGCAAGCGGGTCCCGAAGGCCGCGCCGCCGACCATCTAGAGCGGTCTCAACTTCCGCTCAGGCCGGTGAATACCGGGGCGCAGATGGATAGGCTCGGAAGTGCGTTTTCGATGCGCCAGCCTAGTACGGCTCGAACGTATCGGGCCCGAGCAATTGATAGAGCTCCGCCACGGAGGAGGCATGGTCGACCTGCGCCAAAAGCGCGTCGAGTTCCTCTTTCTCGCTGGGATCATCGAAATAGTAGTCCGGATGAGCGTCGACGGTTGTGCGTATCCGCCGTCGCACATCCTCGATGGACATCGCCCCTTTCGCCTCGAGTTCATGCTCGATTCGCGATTGGGGCGGCCAGGAGATCAGCAGCAGGGACAGCAGCGGCCTTACGCTGCCGATCCGTCGCACCGACTTGACGATCCAGAGCCGCCCCGCCGCGTCGATGAGCTCCATCTCAGCCTGAAGATTTTTCTTCAGGGTCTGCGGCCCGCATTTCGTGAGCCGATGCAAATCCGGAAATCCCCATAGCTCCTCGCCTGCCGAGATTCCCAGCACCGGAAATTCTAAGCGCGCCTCCGACGTCTTCACCGCCACCCCCAATTCAGAACGAATAGGGAACAGTTGTGTCCTGGTCTGGTGGGTTGTCAAGGTTGCACTGGCGACTGAATACCATCCGTGGTTATTCTTGGGGCCGGGTCAGGTTTTCAAGGCCATCCGCCACATAGGTAGCAAGCCCGGTTGGGATGGCTTTCTGCCAATCGGTCGTGCCATGCCAGACACGCCGAATAGGATCGAACCTCGGCTTCCCGCGCCAGCTTCCGGTCAGTCGTCGATGGGTCTCCTGCGGAAGAGCCTTGAGAAAAGCATAGTGGTTCCTCCAGTTTTGCTCGCCGCGACCGATCCCATTCAACGGGAGGGTGTGATGGATCTCTTCGCCAGCCTTCGCGTAGTCCCGCCTCTTCAGAGCGGCGCGCGCCGAGCCCCTGATCAACCGCGCCCTTAGGGCTGCTTGGCCACGCCCTCGCGGCGCGGGTCGGCGCCGCCGGTCAGGCCCTTCGGAGTCACCAGCACGCCGTGCAGGCCCGAGGCTTCCGCCCCGCCGCCGCCCTGTAGCTTCACGCCCTTGGCCGCCAGGCCCTCGACGATCCCCGGCGCGAACTTGTCGGGCTCCGACCAATAGGGTTCGCCGCGGGCGATCAGGTTCGGCAGGGCGGTCGCCTCCTGCATCGTGGTCTTCCAGTCGATCACCGCCACCAGGGCCTTCAGGTTGTAGGCCAGGATCGCATTGCCGCCCGGAGAGCCGACGGCGGCCACCAGCCGCCCCTGCTTGTCGAGCACGATGGCCGGCGCCATGGACGAGCGCGGCCGCTTGCCGGGCGCCACGGCGTTGGCGGCCGGAACCCCGTCCTTCTCCTTCGGCGAGAACGAGAAGTCGGTGAGCTGGTTGTTCAGGAAGAAGCCGTCGACCATCCGGCCGGTGCCGAAGATGCTCTCCACCGTCGTGGTCATCGAGACCGCGTTCCCCCACGCGTCGACGATCACCATGTGCGAGGTGCCGCCGGGCTCCAGCGTGGCGTCCGGCGCGCGGGGGCCCGCGCCCTTCGGCTTGCCGGGCGGCGGCGGCGCGCCGGCCTTCTCCGGGATCAGCGCCGCCCGGGCCTTCAGATACGCCGGGTCCAGCAGCCCCTCGACCGGCACGTCGACGAAATCCGCATCGCCGAAATAGCGGTCGCGGTCGGCGTACATCAGCCGCTCGGCCTGGGAGAGCAGGTACCAGCCCCGCACCGTGTCCGGCCCATGCTTGCCGATGTCGGTATTGGCCAGGATTCCCAGGCCCTCCAGGACCGCCGGTCCGCCCGATGGCGCCGGCGGCACGCAGACCACATAGATCCGATAGGGCCGGCAGACCGCCTCGCTGGCCTTGGGCCTATAGGCCGCGAGGTCCGCGAGCGTCATGGTTCCGGGCAGCGGATCCTGGGTCGTGCGGGCCACGATGTCCTGCGCGATCTTGCCCTCCAGCAGCGCCTTCGGCCCCTCGGCGGCGATCTTGCGCAAGGTCGACGCGTAGGCCGGGTTCTTCAGCCGGTCGCCGGCCTGCAGCCGCGTCCCGTCGGGCTTGGAGAAATAGGCGACCGCATCGGGTTGCCTGGCCTGCGGGAAAGGTCCGCTGATCATGCCCGCCAGCCGGGGGCTGACGATGAAGCCGTCGTCGGCCAGGCGCTCGGCCTCGCCGAACAGGTCCTTCCAGGCCAGCTTGCCGTGCTGGCTCTGGGCGAGGTGCAGCATGGCCACCGCGCCGGGCACGCCGGTCGCCCGCCCGCTGATCACGGCGGCGAGGAACGAGATCGGCTTGCCGTCGGGGCCCAGGAACAGGTCGGGGCCCGCCCCCGCCGGCGCGGTCTCGCGGCCGTTGTAGGCCGTCACCTTGCGGGTTTTGGCGTCGTAGTAGGTCATGAACGCGCCGCCGCCGAGTCCGGAACTCTGCGGCTCGGCCAGGCCGAGGACGGCCTGCACGGCTACCGCCGCGTCGACCGCCGAGCCCCCGCGACGCAGCACGTTCAGTCCCGCCTCGACCGCCAGCGGATTGGCGGCCGCCACCATGCCCTTGGACGTCGCGGCGGCGGGAGGCGGCTTGGCGAGGGCGGGGCCGGAAGCGGCTGCGAGGGCGGCCGACGCCGCCAGGGCGACGGCGAATGACTTCAACGACTTCACGGGACCACGCCATGCGACAGGGAGGACGAAGGCGTCACCATAGCGGCCCACGCGTGGACAACAACGCCAAGCGGTGGTCTTGCTGCGCCCATGAGCCAGACCGCCGCCCCCGGCGCCCGCAACTTGATCACCGATGTCCCCGGCCTGAAGATCGGCCAGGCGCACGACCCGGCCGCCCGCACCGGCGTGACCGTCATCCTGCCCGACGATAGGGCCGTCTGCGCCGTCGATGTGCGCGGCGGCGGCCCGGGCACCCGCGAGACCGACGCGCTGTCGCCCGAGAACCTGGTGGAGGCCGTGGACGCCGTCGTCCTGTCCGGCGGCTCGGTCTACGGCCTTGCCGCGGCCGACGGCGTGGTCGGCTGGCTGGGCGCGCGGGGCCGGGGCTACGGCCTGGTCGGGCGGCCCGGCGTGCCACCGTCGCCCGTGGTGCCCGCCGCCATCCTCTACGACGTCGCCAATGGCGGCGACCGCGCCTGGGGCGAGGACCCGCCCTACCGCCGCCTGGGACGCGAGGCGGTGGCCGCCGCGGGCTGCGACATCGCCCTAGGCACGGCCGGCGCGGGCTATGGCGCGATGGCGGGAGGTCTCAAGGGTGGGACCGGCTCGGCCTCCATCGTCGCCGCCGACGGCATCACCGCCGGCGCCGTGGTCTGCGTGAACAGCTGGGGCTCGGTGGTCGCGCCGGGCGGGCGGTCCTTCTGGGCCGCGCCCTACGAGATCGGCGCCGAGTTCGGTGGCCTGGGTCCCTCCGGCCTGTCCGCCGCCGCCGAGGACTGGGGCCTCGCCAAGCGCGCGGCCGTCGAGCGCGCCAACACCACCATCGCCTGCGTCGCCGTCGACGTGGCTCTCACCCCGGCCCAGGCCAAGCGGGTCGCGGTCATGGCCCAGGACGGCCTCGCGCGCGCCATCCGCCCGATCCACGCCCCATTCGACGGCGACGTGGTCTTCGCCATCTCGACGGCGGCCCGGCCGCTTGCGGGGGGCGACTTCACCATCGCGCGCCTGGGGGCCCTGTGCGCCGACGTCCTGGCCCGCGCCGTCGCCCGCGCGGTGTTCGAAGCGACCCCATGGCCTGGTTCCGACGTCCTCTGCTGGCGCGATCTCGCCGCCGGCGGGCGAGGCTGACCGCCGTCCCTGCATTCCCCGCAGAACGCATAACCAAAATCGCCGAATGTGTTATTCGATGGCGTGGGCTAGGTGGCCCGTGAGGTGAATTGCGGCGGCCGGGGTTCGGCCGGCCAAGACTGGGGAATGCGACACATGGGGTGGATGAGGACGAGCGCCGTCGTCGGCGCGGCGGCCCTGGCGGCGGGAAGCGCGGGGGCGCAGACCAAGTCGGGCGTGAAGCAGGTGGTGACCGGCCCGGTCGCCGTCTACTGGATGAGCGCACAGACCAGCTCCGGCTTTGGGGCGGGCATGATGGGCGGTGGCGGTCCGGGCGGCCGCGGCGGGCGGCCCTCGATGGGCGCCATGATGGGCATGATGATGGGCGGCGGCGGGGGCGGACCCCAGCACAGCCTGATCCTGCAGCTCGGATCGTCGCGCAAGCCGCAGGGCGCGCCCCAGGCCGAACACCTGCCGCCCCAGGGCCTCGGCGCGGGGGCCAGCCTGCCCCTGCTGACGCCTCAGGCGCAGCCCACCCAGCGGGTGGAGGAAGCTCCGACCATGCCGCGCGAATACCAGAAGCCGCGCGGCAAGATGCTGATCTTCTGGGGCTGCGGCGAGCACGCCCGGCCGAACCAGCCGGTAGTGATCGACTTCGCCCAGATGGCCGACGGCAAGATTCCGCCTGGCCTTGAGGCGCTGAGCCGCGGCCTGGGCGTCACGCCCATGCAGCCGCCTTCGCCCAGCCGCAACGCCACCTATGGCGAATGGCCCAACGAGCGCACGCGCACCAGTGTCCCCGGCCAGGGCTCCCTGGTCGGCGAGCACACCATTCGCGG
>CAMFIW010000090.1 GCA_945952355.1 uncultured Phenylobacterium sp.
CCATTGTTCGGATCGGGCCGGTCTTCGGAGGTGACCAGCATCGACAACATGCGCTGGGCGAGGGCGTTCGAGAATGCGTCCGGAATCAGGGCCGGCGGGATCCAGTCCGAGAGTTGGCCCTCCAGCGTCTGGCCGGTCATGAACTCCAGCATCTGGATGTGGCCCATTGGGAAGTCGAAGCCGCCACGCGGGTCGTTGAAATAGAAGTCGTTGACCGCCAGCGTCTTGGGGAAGCGCACGTCCACGGGCGCGGCGGTCAGCGAGACCATGGCCGTCAGCGTGTGGAACATATAGTTGCGCCCCACCTGGTCGGAGCCGTTGGCCAGCCCGTTCGGATGCGCGGCGTTGGCGGAGGACAGCAACAGGGCCGCCGTGTTGGCGGCGCCCGCGGCCGCCACGATGATGTCGCCGCGCCAGCGCTCTTCGCCGTTGGCCGTGGCGCACACCACCTCGGTGACGGTCTTGCCGGACGGATCGGTCTCCAGCCGCACCGCTTTGCGGCCGGTCAGCAGTGTAACGTTCGGCAGGTCCAGCAGGGGCTCGATGGCGATGGTTCGCGCGTCTGACTTGGCCTTCACCAGGCAAGGATAGCCGCCGCAGGTCTTGCACTTGATGCAGGTCGACGTGACGGGATTGGCCTGGTCGAGCTTGACGCCCAGGGGAAGCGAGAAGGGGCGCCAGCCCTGGTTCTCCCAGTGGCCCTTCAACAGCTCGATGCCCGGATCGTGCCGCACGGCGGCGCAGGGATAAGGCGGCTCGTCGCCTTCCTCGGTGGGGTCGTCGCCGCGGGCGCCGTGAACGTCCCAGAGATGCTCGGCCTCTGTATAGTAGGGGGCGAGGTCGGTCAGGCTGATCGGCCAGGCCGGCGAGACGCCGCCGGCATGTTGCACTTCCTCGAAGTCCCGGCCGCGCAAGCGCATCAGGGCCGCGCCATAGAAGGTGGTGTTGCCGCCGACCCAGTAGTGGGTATTGGGAGTGAAGGGCCGGTTGTTCTTGTCGTACCAGCGCTCCTTGGTGCGGTATCGGTGCTCGATGAAGACCGACTTCGAGTCCCAGTTCTCGGCTTCGCGCGGGACGTGATCGCCGCGTTCGAGGATCAGGATCGACTTGCCCGTCGCGGCGAGCCGCTGGGCCAGGGTGCCGCCGCCGGCGCCCGAACCCACGATGATCACGTCGAAATGCGAAGCCATCCCCTCAGCCCTCCAGATGATATCGCGCCGACCCCCGTCGGACTGCGAACGCCACCAATCGTTGCGGCATGTATTGCAGCAATGTTGCGGCGAACTGATTGTGCCAGCCGGGTATGACCACAACGCGGCCCCGCGCATTGGCGCGGATCGTCGCCTCCACGACCTGCTCGGCCGTCTGGAAGAACAACCGGGGGGCCTCGTCCATCAGGTGCTGCGTGTCGTTCGCGGCGGCGAACTCGGTCTTGGTGAAGCCGGGGCAGACCGCGGTCACCTTTATCCCTGCCGCGCGATACTCCGCGTCGAGCGCCTGGGAGAACTTGATCATCAGGCTCTTGGCTCCCGGATAGAGGCTGTGCCCGGCCGCGCCTGGCGCGAAGCCTGCGAGCGAGGCGACATTCACGATCCGCCCTGCGCCGCGTTCGACCATTCCGGGGATGACCGCGTGGGCCAGGGCGCAGGGTGCGACGGCCAGGGTCATCAGGAAGTCGCGTTGCCGGGCCCAGGGAACGGCGGCGAAGCTCTGGGGGATCGAGAAGCCCGCGTTGTTGACCAGAAGTTCGACCTGTCGGCCGCGCGCCTCGATGGCGGCGAGGATGGCCTTCTCCGCCTCCCAGGCGCCGAGATCGGCGCTCACGCAGAATGCCTCGATCTCGTGAGCCGTCGACAGTTCGGCGGCGAGGGCTTCCAGACGGTCGAGCCGCCGTGCGGTGAGTGCGAGGTCGTAGCCGCGGGCGGCATAGGCGCGGGCGAAGGCGGCGCCGAGGCCAGAGGAGGCTCCGGTGACCAGGGCGAGGGGGCGAGGGGAGGCCGTCATGGCCAAGTTGTGCGCCAGGCGAGGCCTCGCCTCAAGCCATGCGCAGGCCCAGCGCGTTCTAGATGGGCGGCGGGCGCGGCCAAGCTTAGCTGCGCAGTATGGCGCGTGAACAAATCATGGTTAACGCAAGCTAAGCTGTAAATGAACAGCTTCACTATAAAAATGCTTGAAAAATCGCGCTAGTCTGACCTTCGATTAACCATAATCTTTAAGGCGCGCGGCAATACGGCGCACGTGATTACGCGGTCGTGATTAAAGCTGTTAACTCGGCCGTCATAGGAGAGGTTCCTTAGTCTGTGATGTAATTGTTTCCCGTCGAGGGGCGTCGATGGTCTACGACCTGTCCATGGAGCTGATCCACGCGACGGTTCAGCTTGAGCAACCGCTGGGCGATGGCACGCGCACGGTCGGCACCGGCTTCCTGATCGACGCGCCGGGACCCGACGGCAAGCCGCACACCGTGCTCGTGACCGCCAACCACGTGTTCGAGAAGATGCCGGGCCAGGAGGCCCGCGTCGGCTACCGGATCGAGAACCCGGACGGCTCGTGGAGCTATGCGCCCGCCGCCCTGAAGATCCGCGACAAGCAGGGCCATGAGCTCTGGACCCACCACCCGTCGCGCGACGTCGCCGCGATCTCGATTACCGCGCCGCCGGCCTTCGCCAAGGCGGCGATCCCCGAGAACTGGCTGGCCGAGGACACGACCTTCACCAAGCAGGAGGTGGGCGCCGGCGATGAGATGATGGCGCTGGGATTTCCGCGCGGGCTGGCGGCGAACCAGGCCGGCTTCCCGATCCTGCGCTCGGGCCGGGTGGCTTCCTATCCGGTGGCGCCGGCCAAGATCTTCCCGACCTTCCTGCTCGACTTCAGCGTCTTCCCGGGCAATTCGGGCGGGCCGGTGTTCATGTCGAACGCCGCCCAGCGTCGCGGGGGCGCGGGCGACGCCCCACCGACCCAGTTCATCGCGGGCCTGCTGACCCAGCAGGTGGAGCTGAACAGCGAGCGCCTGGAGATCGGCATCGTCACCCATGCCAAGTTCATCCGCGAGACCATCGACCTGATGGCCAATCCGCAGGCGGCCGTGACCGTGGCGGCCACCGAGCCCCAGATGACAGGCGCCAAGGCCGCCTCGGCGCTGGAGGCCGTCGCGCCCGACTAGGGTGGCCAGACATGCGAAAGCCCGGCGCGCGGCCCTCGGTGGGACGCGGCCGGGCTCTCGTGTCGTGCAGGCCGGATCAGCCGCCGTAGACGACCGAGATGGTCTCGGCGATGCAGGCGGGCTTGGTCTCGCCTTCGATCTCGATGGTGCACTCGTTCTTGATCTGCATGCCGCCGGCCTTGGGCTCGGCGCCGATCAGCTTCTGGCGCATGCGCACGCGCTTGCCGACGCGGACCATGTTGATGAAACGCACCTTGTCGGAGCCGTAGTTGATGCCGCGGGTCACGCCCTTGATCGGCAGCATGCCGGCGCCCAGGAACGGGATCAGGGACAGGGTCAGGTAGCCGTGGGCGATCGGGCCGCCGATCTCACGGGTGGCGCGCTCCACGTCGACGTGGATCCATTGGTGGTCGCCGGTGGCTTCGGCGAACAGATTGACGCGCTCCTGGGTGATCTCCACCCAGTCCGACACGCCGACCTCCTGGCCCACCAGGCCGGGCAGGTCCTTGAATTCCACCGGGTTCATCATTCGCTCCCTAGGCATTGAAACAGGTGTTCGACGTCTAGCATGGGGCCGGACCTGAGCAACCGGCTTTGACGTCCGCGCGGGGGACTTTAAAGAGCGGACCATGCAACGCGCCCTCTCCGTCAGCCGGATCACCGGCAACCGTCTCACCTTCCCCGACTGGTACCAGGCCGTCGTCCGCGAGGGCGACATGGCGGAGGTCTCGCCGGTTCGCGGATCGATGATCATGAAGCCGTGGGGCTACGGGGTCTGGGAGCGGATCCAGCAGACCATGGACCGCCGCATCAAGGAGATGGGCGTCGAGAACTGCTACTTCCCGCTGTTCATCCCCTTGAGCTTCTTCGCCAAGGAGGCCGAGCACGTCGAGGGCTTCGCCAAGGAGATGGCGGTGGTGACCCACCACCGGCTGAAGGCCGTCGACGGCAAGCTGCAGCCCGATCCCGACGCCAAGCTGGAAGAGCCGCTGATCGTGCGGCCGACCTCGGAGACCATCATCGGCGACGCCTTCTCGCGCTGGATCAAGAGCCACCGCGACCTGCCGCTGAAGATCAACCAGTGGGCCAATGTCGTCCGCTGGGAGATGCGCACGCGGCTTTTCCTGCGGACGTCGGAATTCCTCTGGCAGGAAGGGCATACCGCCCATGCCGACCGCGAGGACGCGCTGGCCTCGACCCTCGAGGCGCTGGAGATGTATCGCGACTTCTCCGAGACGGTGCTGGCCATGCCGGTGATCGCCGGGGAGAAGCCGGAGAACGAGCGGTTCCCGGGGGCCGACAACACCTATTCGATCGAGGCCATGATGCAGGACGGCAAGGCCCTGCAGGCGGGGACCTCGCACTATCTGGGGACCAGCTTCGCGAGGGCGCAGAACATCCGCTTCCAGGGTGACGGCGGCGAGCTGGAATACGCCCATACCTCGTCGTGGGGCACTTCGACCCGGATGATCGGCGGAGTGATCATGACCCATGGCGACGACGACGGCCTGCGCCTGCCGCCGGCCATCGCGCCGCGTCAGATCGTCATCGTGCCCATGCTGCGCGACAAGCCCGAGGACGCCGAGGTCCTGGCCTTCGGCGAGGCCCTGGTGAAGGCGCTGAACGGCCAGTTCGCGCTGGGCGAGCCGATCCGGGCGATCCTCGACACCAAGGCCCAGCGCTCGGCCGAGAAGCGCTGGAACTGGGTGCGCAAGGGCGCGCCGATCATCGTCGAGCTGGGCCCGCGCGACGTGGCCGCCGGCCAGGTCAGCTTCATGCGCCGCGACGACCTACGCGACGGCGACAAGGTCAAGAGCCAGGCCCTGTCGCGAGACGACTTCGTGGCCCAGGCGCCGGCCCTGCTGGCCTCGATCCAGCAGACCCTGTTCGACCAGGCCAAGGCGATGCTGGAGGCCAACATCCGCACCGACATCACCAGCTTCGACGGGCTGGTCGAATATTTCGGCGCGGCGGCGGAGGACGACGAGGACACCCTGGCCTTCAAGGGCTGGGTGCGGGCCTCGTGGTCGCGGCCGACCGGCGAGGCGCTGGAGGCGGTGGTCCAGAAGCTGAAAGCCCAGAAGCTGACCCTGCGCAACGCGCCGCTGGACCAGCCGAAATCGTTCGGCCCCTGCATCTTCACTGGCGCGCCGGGCGTAGAGGAAGTGCTGATCGGGCGCGCCTACTGAGCGCGATATTGTAGGCGATCAGGTGGGGTTCGGCAAAAACGCGTAGCCGAACTCCGCATTTTAAGTCATGGTTCGCCCGAGCATGCGACAGACATGCCTGGGAGGAACCCGCCATGACCGCCATCAAGGACATCTACACCCTGCGTCCCGACGGGACGCACTGGACCGTGCCGCAGGACTTCGACGTCGCGTTCAACTGGGACTACGACGATGGTCGCCAGTCGATGATGCACCTCTACCGCAAGGGCGTGGAGATGCAGTGGAACGCCGAGACGCGGATCGACTGGAGCCAGGAGCTCGACGAGGACAATCCCGAGCAGCTGCCCGAGCAGATGCTGCCGATCGCCGGCATGGCGACCTATGAGAAGATGGGCCGCAAGGACAAGGCCAATGTCCGCCGCCACTTCCAGGCCTGGCAGATCAGCCAGTTCATGCAGGGCGAGCAGGGCGCGCTGATCTGCGCCGCCAAGATCGTCACCCAGGCGCCGGACGCCGATTCCAAGTTCTACGCCGCGACCCAGACCATCGACGAGGCCCGCCACGTCGAGAGCTACAAGCGCCTCCTGGAGAAGTTCCGCGTCGCCTATCCGATGACGCCGCCGCTGCAGGAGCTGATCGACCAGGTGCTGCGCGACAGCCGCTGGGACATGACCTATCTGGGCATGCAGGTGGTGATCGAAGGCCTGGCCCTGGCCGCCTTCCAGCAGATCCGCGACCACGCCCAGAACCCGCTGGCCGCGGCGGTCAACGCCTATGTCATGCAGGACGAGAGCCGCCACGTCGCCTTCGGCCGCCTGGCGCTCCGCGACTACTATCCGCAGCTCACCCAGAAGGAGCGCGATGAGCGCGAAGAGTTCCTGCTGGAGGCCTGCTACCTGATGCGCGACCGCTTCGACGCGGTCGAGGTCTGGAAGAACCTCGGCCTCGATCCGGCGGAATGCGCGGCCCACATGTACGATTCGGGCTTCATGCAGATGTTCCGCTCGAGCCTGTTCACCCGCATCGTCCCGATCGTGAAGGACATCGGCCTCTGGGGCACGACCATCACCAAGGGCTACGAGGAGATGGGCATCCTCGGCTATGCCGACGCCGACGTTCAGGCGCTGCAGGACGCCGACAACGACATCGCCAAGGAGTTCGACGCGCGAAACAAGTACGTCCAGAGCGTCATGGACCGCGCCGCGAACCTGGAGCCGGCGGAGTAGGTCCCGTCAGGCGCAGTCGCGCAGGCGATAGCCGTCCGCCTCGGCGAGGATCATGGCCATGGCCTGGTCGGCGGGCAGGTGGTCCTCGTTGATGCGGCCCTCCGCGAAGATCAGAGCCAGGCGGTCGCGGGCGCGGCTGACCCGGCTCTTGACCGTGCCGATCGCGACGCCTGTGATCTCGGAGGCTTCCTCGTATGACATGCCGGCCGCGCCGATCAGGGTGAGCGCCTCGCGCTGGTCGCTCGGCAGCATGGCGAGCGCGCGGCGCAGTTCGTCCAATTCCAGGGCCGCAGTGGGGTTGTCGTTCGAGACCAGCACGCGTTCGGCGACCTCGGGGTCGAGGGCGCTGCTCCGCCAGGACCGGCGCTTCTCCGAATAGAAGAGGTTGCGCAGGATCATGAAGGTCCACGCCTTCATGTTGGTGCCGGCGACGAAGGAATCGTGGTGCGCGAGCGCCTTGGCCAAGGTGTCTTGAGCCAGGTCGTCGCCGTGGCCGGCGTCGCCCGTGAGCGAGCGGCCGAAGGCGCGCAGGTGGGGGATCAGGGCAATCAGTTCGGCCTGGAAGGCCTGGTCGGGCGCTGAATTCGCCATGCTGTGACTCTCCTCTTCCAGGAAGGGAACGCCGCAGGCGCGGTATGGCTCCGCTTGGGATGCGGAATTTCGTTAACGCGCCGATCGAAGGTATTGTTGACAGATCATTCCAGAATTCCTACATGGCCGTCATGGCCAGGCACAAGGAATTCGATCGGGACGAGGCGCTGGACCGCGCCATCGGCGTGTTCCGCGAGCACGGGTTCGAGGGCTCGTCCTCGACCATGCTGGTCGAGGCCATGAAGATCGGCCGCCAGAGCCTGTACGACACCTTCGGTGACAAGTGGGGCCTCTATGTCGAGGCGGTCGGCCGCTACAGCGCCGGCGAGCTCGAAGCGCATCGCGAGCGGCTTCGCAGCGGGCCGCGGGCCATCGACGGTCTGCGCGCCATGCTGGAGCGGGTGGCGGCCCAGGCGCACCTGGCCTGCCTGGGCGTGAACTCGGTCTGCGAGTTCGGCCGGAGACACGACGATCTCAACAAGGCCCGCGAGGCGGCGGAGGCGGTCTTGCAGCCGGCCATCGTCGCCCGGGTGCGCGACGCGCAAGCCGAAGGCGATGTGGCCGCGGACCTGGACCCGCAGGCGGCGGCCGGCTTCCTGCAGACCAACCTCGCCGGGCTGCGCATCGCCGCGCGGGGCGGGGCCAGCGCCGATCAGCTCAAGATCCTCACCGCCTACGCCCTCCGCGCCTTGCGCTAGGGGCGGGGCCTTTTCATTTGTCCAATTCTGGACTGATCATTCCAGTAGGAGATTTGCCGATGAAGGCCGTTGTGATGACCCAACCGGGCGAGCCCGAGGTTCTGGAGCTGGTCGAGCGAGAGGCCCGCGCGCCCGGCCCAGGGGAGGCGGAGGGCGAGGTCGCCCATGCGGGGGTGAACTTCATGGACACCGGCGTCCGGCGGGGCGGCATCTGGGCGAAGTTCCCCGATCCCAAGGTGCTGGGCGTCGAGGGCGCGGGGCGGGTGGTCGCGGTCCGCGAAGGCGTGAGCGATCTCAAGGTCGGCCAGCGGGTCGCCTGGGTCTATGCGCCGGGCAGCTACGCGCAGCGGGTGGTGGCGCCGGCCGCGCTGCTGGTCCCGATCCCCGACGCGATCGACGACCGGACGGCGGCGTCGGTGATGATGCAGGGCCTGACCGCCAGCCATTTCGCGACGGAGTTCTATCCCGTC
>CAMFIW010000091.1 GCA_945952355.1 uncultured Phenylobacterium sp.
GTCAGCTACCAGGTGATCCCCGCGCGCCTGACCGCCGAGTGCGCGAGCTACCTGAAGGCGGTCGCCACGGCTCATCCGGGCCTGGTCGAGATCGGTCAGCACGGTCTGACCCACCAGATGGCTCTCGGCGGCAAGTCGCTGAAGCGCGAGTTCGGCCCGGAACGCAGCCTGGCCCAGCAGACGGACGATATCGTCCGCGGGATGACCCTCTTGCGGGAGGGCTTCGGGCCGGAGACGCCGATCGCGGTGTTCACGCCGCCGCAACACAAGTTCGACCGCAACACCCTGACCGCCGCCGCCGCCGCGGGACATCGGGTCTTCTCGGCCGCCGCCTATCCGACGCCGCATCACCGGCTGGCCTATGCGATCGGCCGGACCCTGGGCGTCAGCAGCATCCGTCACCATGGTATCTCCCACCATGGCCGCCAGCGCCCGGAAGCGGATCTGCGCGAGCTCTCGATTTCGATCGCGGTCGACAACGGGCGAAGGATCACCTGCCCCGCCGCGAGGCTCGACGCCGCCCTGGCCCGGGCCGCGAGATGCACAAAGACCGTGGGGCTGATGTTTCACCACGCGGTCTACGCGGGCGGCGAAGGCGCCGCTGAGCTCGAGGCGATCGTCGCGCGGCTCGCCGCCTATCCGGCCGCGGATTTCCACAAGCTGGGCGACCTCGCCGGCTGAGCCTCAGGCGGCCCGGCGGGCCGTGGCGCGCCAGCCGTCCAGCAGGCCGTTCAGGTGGTCGATCAGTTCCGCCGGGTCGCTCGTGGCCAGGACCGGATCGCGTTCTCTCACTGTCTTCAGCGCCGCGCTCAGGTCGTCGACCGTCTTGGCCATGGCGATCATGCCCCGGGCGGTGAAGGCCTCGGTGATCTCCGCCTGGTGGTCGTCATAGACCTCGCCCAGTTCGAAGAGGCGAGGCACGGCGACGATGCGGCAGCCTTGGCGCAGGGCGGTGATCAGCGAGCCGGTGCCGCCGTGGCAGACCACGAGATCCGCGTCCTTCAGCGTCGCCTGCATGTCGGCGAAGGGCAGGGTCTCCACGGTGGTCAGGCCGTCGGGCGCGAGGCCGCCCTGGCCCGTCTGGATCAGAACGTCTTCCGGAATCTCGCCACGCGCCTTCAGTTCCGCCACCATCGAGACCAGTCGGTCGAAGGGCAGGATCGCGCCCACGGTGGCGAAGAGCAGAGGCTTCTTCGGCGGGCGCTCGCCGTCGAGCATCTTCAACGGATCGAAGACGGCCGCGTCGGGCCAGTAGGCCGCGAGCGCCTTGGACTGCGCCACCTTCCTGTGTGCGAGCGGGGCCGTCATCCGCCCGAAGACCGACGGCTTGTCGAAGCGCGCGAAGGACTCGATCACCACGATCTTGGCCCCTAGCAGCCGGGCCCATACGAGCGGAAAGAACACGGCGCCCGCGCCGGTGCTGATCAGGACGTCCGGGCGCTCCTGCAGCATGATCGCAGCCGAGGCGAAGACGCTGCGGATGGCGCCGACCAGCATCTTCAATGGCGCGCCCAGCTTCGCCTGACCTAGGGCGAAGTGCGGAACGTAGCGGGTGCGGTGCTTCTCGGCGACGCTGCGCGACAGCGCAGTGTCCTCGCTGACGAAGAAGTAGTCGTGTCGCGACCAGGCGGGCTCGAGATCGATCAATTGGCGCAGGTGGCCGCCGCCGGATCCGGCCAGGCACACCTTCAGGCGCCGGGCGCCCGTTCCTTGGGCGGCGGTCTCGCCGATCGTCGCGCCCGCCATCGGATTTCCGCTATCGGCCATTAGGCACCGTTTGATAATAAACTTGGCGTCATATACACCAACGACGCCCCCGGCGTGGTGAACCAACATCGTATTGGGTATCGTGTCTTAACAATACCTGATCCGACCAAGGCGTTTTGAATAAACTCACGAATGTTTCGTGCAAAGGGTCGCAGTGAGCGAGTGTCCGATAGGATTCCACAGCACGAGAACGCGTGTGCAGGCCGACCCTATGCCTGGACCGACCGTCCGCGCGGCCAAGTAACGGACGCGGCGGTTCACGGTGCGTGACGGAACGGGGCGTCGACCCCTCAAGATCGGTCTGATGTGGCATTCCGCCAGCTCCGCCAACCTGGGCGTGGGCGCGCTGACGGTCGCCAACCTGGCGATCACCAAGGCCGTCGCCGAGGAACTGGGTCACGAGCCGCGATTCCACATCATCGGCATGCGCGACGGCAACCGCACCTATTTGCGACCTGACGAAGCGGAGATCTTCGTCGTCGACACCGCGTCGCTGTTGAACCCGATGGGCGCCTGGAAGGTCATCGGCGAGCAGGACTGCGTCATCGACATCGGCGCCGGCGACAGCTTCGCCGACATCTACGGTTTGAAGCGCTTCCTGTTCCTGTGGCTGACCAAGCTGTTCGCCATCCTGCGCGGCGTGCCGCTGATCCTCGCGCCGCAGACCATCGGACCCTTCACACGCTTCCCCTACAAGGGCCTGGCCCGCTACGTCATGGAGCGCGCCAACGCGGTGATCGCCCGCGACCGGCTGTCTCTGGAATTCACCCATGAGGTGGCGCCCAAGGCCAACGGCGTACTGGCGGTCGATGTGGCGTTCGCGCTGCCCTACGAGGACCAGGGCCATCTGCGGGGCGGCAAGACACGCGTGGGCGTGAACGTCTCGGGCCTGCTGTTCAACGAGGCGGAGAGCGGCCGCAATCGTTTCGGCCTCGAGGCCGACTACGCGGTCCTGATGCGGCGGTTCATCGAGACGCTTCTGGCCCGGCCCGACACCGAGGTCCATCTGATCGTGCACGTGCCGTCCTCCCTTCAGGGCTGGGACGAGGACGCTTCGCTCGCCGACCGCCTGGCCCAGGAATATCCCGGCGTGATCCGCGCTCCGAACTTCCCGGGCCCGGTCGAGGCGAAGTCCTACATCTCCGGGCTCGACTTCCTCGTCGCGGGACGCATGCACGCCTGTATCGCCGCCTTCTCGGCCGGGGTGCCGGTCGTGCCCATCGCCTACAGCCGCAAATTCATCGGCCTGTTCGAGATGCTGGACTATCGCTGGATCGTGCCCGTGAAGGGCTTGGGCGACGAAGCCGCCTACGACCTGCTGATGGATTGCCTGGCGCGGCGGAGCGAGCTGACCAAGGCGACCAGCGACGCCATGACCAAGGTCCGCACCTTGCTGGACGCCTATCGCGCGGAGCTTCGAACCTTGTTCCAGCGGGCGTCCGCCCGATGAGCGGGGCCCGGTCGCCCACAGTCGACCGGGTGGTTCGCGGCCAGCTCTGCACCGGTTGCGGGCTGTGCGCCTCGGTCTCCGACGGCGCGATCGCCATGGATCCCTCGTCCGGGTTCAATCGGCCGGTCCAGACCGGGCCCATCAGTTCGCAGGCGGAGGCGGCGATCGCGGGCGCCTGCCCGGGCGCCGGCCTGGCGCCGTGGCCCGACGCGCCTCATCGGCATCCGTCGTGGGGGCCATGGCGGCGCGTGGGCGTGGGCTGGTCGACCGACGCCGATATCCGCCATCGCGGCTCTTCCGGCGGCGCCGTCACCGCCTTGGCGGTCCAAGCTCTAAAGACCGGCCTGGTGGACAGGGTGGTCCACGTGGTCGCCGATCCCGCCCATCCGACCGCAAACTTGGTCACCTGCTCGACCAGCGTCTCCGACGTGGTCGACGGCGCCGGCTCGCGCTACGCCGCGTCCTCGCCCCTCGCCGCCATCGACGCGGTGCTGGCCGACGGAGGCAAGGTGGCGTTCGTGGGCAAGCCCTGCGATGTTTCGGCCCTCCGCCGGCTCGCGCGCATCGACCGCCGGGTGGACGACCATGTGCCCCTGATGCTGGCCTTCTTTTGCGCCGGGGTGCCGAACCAGGCCGCCGCCCGCAAAATACTCAAGGCGATGGAGATCGCGCCGGAAGACCTCGTCTCGTTCCGGTACCGCGGCCACGGCTGGCCGGGCGACGCCACGGCGGTGTCCCGCGACGGCCGGACGGGCTCGATGTCCTACGGCGAAAGCTGGGGCGGCTACCTCGCCAAGGAGGTCCAGTTCCGCTGCAAGATCTGCCCCGACGCGGTCGGCGGATCGGCCGATGTGTCCTGCGCCGACGCCTGGTACGGCGATGCGGCGGGCTATCCGAGTTTCGCCGAACGGGACGGTCGCAGTCTTATCATGAGCCGCACCGCGCGCGGCGAGACCCTGCTTGCCGAGGCTCTCGCCGCGGGTGCGCTCGAGATCGAACCGCTCGACGTGGGCGAGATCGACAAGATGCAGCCTTCCCAGGCGCTCCGCAAAAGCCTGGTGCGCGCCCGAACGGCCGCGCTGGCGGCCACGCTGCAGCCGCGGCTGGACACGCGCGGCGTCATGGCGGAGGAGGCGGCCGCCAGCGCCGGCCTCAAGCTGCGGTTGCGGAACTTCCTCGGCACGGTGCGCCGCATTCTCGCCGGAAGACGATAGAAGAATGGCCCCGGTGGGCGGCTAGGCGACAGTCTGTTTTCGCGTGCGAAGGCGAGATGGCGGCGTTATCTCTCCGTTAGCTTGGCGCCGCTAACTAAACTGAGGTCGAGGGGGCTTTTAATGATCATCCGTGGACGTTTCGCTGTCGGGGCAATACTGGCGAGCGCGGCCGTGACTTCTCCGGCGCTGGCGGCGCCGGACGCAAGCACCCATGTCGATCGTTTCGTGGTGGGGTTCAACGTCCGGGCCGAGCACGACTCCAACATGTCCGGCGTCAGCGAGACCGAAGCCCGCTCGCGTGGCATCTCGCCCGACGACACGGTTTACACGCCCAACCTGACCGTGGGCGTGAACCTGCCTGCCGGCCGTCAGCTCCTCTATCTCGACGGCTATGCGGGCTACGTCTACCACGACAAGAACACCATCTATGACAGCGAGCGCCTGAGCGCGAACGGCGGCGTGCGCGGCCGGGTCGGCGCCATGTGCACCTACGACCTCTCGGGCAACTATGCGCGCGGCCTGAGTTCGTTCGAGGACATCGTCCTCGGCCCGACGATCGACAACATCCTCGAAACCAAGGGCGTGTCGCTGCAGGCGACCTGCGCTCGCAAGACCGGGCTGGGGGTCACCGGGCAGGTCTCGCACGAGGTGGCGGAAAACAACACCAGCCTGCTCCGCCCGCAGGACTACGAACAGACCTCCTATATGGGTGGGGTCAGCTATTCGAAGCCGCGCCTTGGCACGCTCACCCTGTTCAGCCAGCACGTGCGCACCGAGTACAATCACCGCACGCCCGTGGCTGGCCAGACCGACGGCTATGAAAGCAACACCGAGGGCCTGACCTACGACCGCCGCCTCGGGGCGCGGATCGAGGGAACGATCACCGTCTCCTACACCAGCGTGGACTCGGTCGGCGCCAACGGTCCGACGGCGACCTCGAACTTCGACGGCTTCACCTATTCGGCGACCGGCACCTATCGCGCCTCGAGCCGGCTGCGCATCGACGGCGCCTTCGCACGCGAAGTGACGCCCTCGAACCGCTTCGGCAATTCCTACGACGTGGGCACCCGCTATTCGCTGAAGGGCAGCTACGACTTTGGCTCGCGCATCAGCGCCAATCTCGGCTTCGAACAGCGCGACGTGGATTCGAAGGGCGCCCAGGTTTTCGCCGGAAACCTGACGAATTCGAAGATCAAGATCGTATCTGGTGGCGTCAGCTACCGGATGAACCGGCGTATCAACCTGTCCCTCGACGCGGCCCATGAAGAGCGTGAAGCGAACGACGTGCGCTTCGACTACGACAACGACCGCATCGGCGTGACAGCGGGCGTGACCTATTAAGAGGACCTATCGGACAAGCCCATGGGAATTCGTACGGCTCTTCTCGGACTGATCGCGTCCTGCTTCGCCCTGGCGGTTTCGCCGGCCCTGGCCCAGCAGGCGGCGACCCCGCCGATCCAGGCCCTCAACACGGCGCCCGCGGCGCCGGATGGCGCGTCGGCGGCCGAGTACATCATCGGTCCGGACGACGTGATCGACATCGAGGTGGTGGGCCAGCCCGACCGGGCGCGAGCGCACGTCTATTCGGACGGCACCATCCAGATGAACCTGATCGGCAAGATCACGGCGGCGGGCAAGACGACGCGTCAGCTCGGCGCGGAGGTCGCCGCGGGCCTGAAGGCTGGCGGCTATTTCGCCAATCCGATCGTCAATATCGAGGTTTCGTCCTACGCCAGCCGCTACGTGACGGTCCTGGGCGCCGTGCGCTCGCCGGGCCTGGTGCCGATCAATCGCCAGTATCGGCTGTCGGAGATCATGGCCCGAGTGGGCGGCGCGGCCGAGAGCGGCGCCGATTACCTGATCGTGCGGCCGGAGACCGGCGGCGAGAAGCGCTACATGATCGACAAGCTGGCCACGGGCGACCAGAGTCAGGACCCCTATGTCACCCCGGGCGACAAGATCTACATCCCGATCGCCGAGGTGTTCTATATTTCGGGCTCGGTGAACGCGCCCGGCACCTACCCCATGCGCACAGACATGACCCTTCACCAGGCGATCGCGCGGGCGGGCGGGCTGAACGAGTCGGGGACCGACAAGGGTGTCCAGGTCACCCGGGGCGGCAAGAAGACGAAACTTGATGCGAGCGCGAAGGTCGAGCCGAACGACGTGATCGTCGTGCGCGAGCGACTGTTCTAGTGCGGGCCGGAGGCGCCAGATGAGTATCTTCCAGTTCCTGAGGATCCTGTGGGCCCACCGTTGGCTGACGGTGGCGACCACCGCGGCCACCATCGTGGGGGCCTTCATCGCCTTGCTGATCGTTCCGCCGAGCTATGAGGCGAAGACGCGGGTGATGCTGAACCTGCTGCGCCCGGACCCGGTGACCGGCGAGGTGATCGCGAACGCCAATTCGCGGACCTACATGGCCACCCAGATGGAGCTCATCAAGGACTTCGGCGTGGCCGGCCAGGCGGTCGACAACCTCGGCTGGGCTGCGAACCCGCAGTTCATGCAGGAGTACCAGAACGCCCACAACAACGACGTCGACATCCGCAAGTGGCTGTCCCAGAAGGTGATCGCCCACACCGACGTCAGCGCCGTGATGGGCACCAACATCCTCGAGATCAGCTATCGCGCCACCTCCGCCGCCGAGGCCAAGGCCATGGCCGACCAGTTGCGCAACGCCTATCTCGACAGCGCACTGCAGTCCCGCCGCCGCGAGGCGACCAAGACCGCCGACTGGTACGCCCAGCAGGCGGCCCAGGAACAGGCGGCGCTGAACGCCGCCGACGCCGCCAAGACCGCCTTCGAAAAGGAGAGCGGCATCGTCATGCAGGCGGACAACACCGATGTAGACACCGCCCGCCTGCGCGCCCTCGCCGGCCAGGGCGCGGTGGGCGCGCCGATGATCGCCGCGCCGGCCGTCTCGGCCGCGGCCGTGGAACTGGCCACCCTGGACTCGCAGATTTCCCAGGCCTCGCAGAGCCTGGGCCCGAACCACCCGCAGATGATCGCCATGAAGGCCCGGCGCGCCGTGCTGGCCCAGGCCGCGGCCCGTGACGCCGCCGCCGCCTCCCGCGCCGCCGCTGGGGCCGCCGGGGCCGGGGCGGGCGCGCTCGACGCCGCCGTTCGTTCGGCCCAGGCCAAGGTCATCGCCAAGCGCGACAAGATCGAGCGCCTGAACCAGCTGCAGGCGGAGGTGAACCTGCGCCGAGCCGAGTACGAGAAGTCGATGAGCCGGATCGCCGAGCTCCGCAAGGAAGCCGCGATCGCCGACACCGGCATCAGCGCCATGGGCGACGCGGTGATGCCGCAGCATCCGAAGTTCCCGAACAAGCCCCTCATCCTGGGCGGCGCGATCGGCTTCGGCTTCGCCCTCGGCATCGGACTGTCGCTCCTCGTCGAACTGTTCGCCCGCCGCGTGCGCGGTCCGGAAGACCTGCAGCTCATCTTCGACGTGCCGCTGCTGGCCATCGTCGCCACAAGCCCCACACGCCAGGTCGAGGTGACGGCCTCGTCCCGCCCGGCCTCGCCCCGGTGGCCCGGTCGTAGACGCGCGGTGCAGGCGTGACCCAAGGAGCGTCCATGCAAGCCCCCGCCGCCCAACCGGCCGCCGCGCCGCCGTCCTACGTGCTGTCGCGCAACCTCGTGACCATCTCCGACCCGAAGGGCGGACCGGCCGAGGCGATCCGCGCGCTGCGCACGCACGTGATGGCCCAGCATATCGAGGCGGGCCGCCGATCGCTCGCGGTCTGCGCCGCGAGCCAGGAAACCGGGCCGACCTGAATGAAAGCATTCGTGAAGTACGTTTTGTTGAAGCGAGAGCGAAAGGCGCTGTTTCGAACGCGATC
>CAMFIW010000092.1 GCA_945952355.1 uncultured Phenylobacterium sp.
GGGGGCGTCGTGTGTGGCGGGGCCGACGCAGGCTGTTCGGTGGGCAAGCGTTAGGAGGACGCCATGTCCGACGACGACGAAAAGACCAAGCCCTATCGCCCCGCACCCGCTGGTCGCGGCGACGATCCGGACAAGACCCGCGCCTACGGCCAGGGCGGGTACTATGACGACGAGGAGGATGACGACGACGACGACGTCACGCGGGCCGCCATTCCCGGCGGCCGCGCCTCGGCCGACGGCGCCAAGCCGCGGGCGGGACGGATCACCGTCGAGCCGGCGTCCGGCGGCCACGGCCCGCGCGTCACCTATCCGGCTGATACCGCCAGCCAGCCGGTCTGCGCCGTGCTCCTGATCGTCAAGGGGCCGGGCATCGGCATGGCGCTGCCGCTCAGCTACGGCCGCACGCTCGTTGGGCGCGGCGGCGACTCGCGCCTGCAGCTCAACCTCGGCGACGACCAGCTTTCGGGGATGCACTTCATCATCTCGTTCGACGAGACCGATGGCTCGTTCGACATCCGCGAGGCCGACGCCGCCACCAACCACACCTATGTCAACGGGGCGCGGGTCCGCTCGGCCGCCCTGCTGGCCGCCGGCGACGTGATCAAGGCCGGAGCGACCGAGTTCCGCTTCGTGCCGTGCTGCGGCCCGGACTGGAACTGGGCCCAGGCGCTCTCGGCCTGACGCCGTGCCGCTGAAGGTCGACATCGGCGCGGGGCAGGTGCTGGGCAAGCGCCAGCGCCAGGAGGACCGGTTCGCCATCGCGCCGGATGCGTCGGGCGCGCCACGCTTCCTGGTGCTGTCCGACGGCATGGGGGGCGCGGTGGGGGGCGATGTCGCCGCTGGCGTGATCGTCGAGACCGTGGCTGAGGCGCTGGCCGAGGCTCCCTATGGCGGGGAGGGGCCCGCAGGCTCCGCCCTGCGCGCCGCCGCGCTGTCGGCCAACAAGGCCCTGAAGACCCGCATCAGGGCGGAGCCAGATCTGGACGGCATGGGCGGCACCCTGGTGATCGTCCAGATCGGCCCCGACGGGCTGATGTTCTTCTCCATGGGCGATTCGCCGCTCTGGCGCGTCCGCGCGGGCGAGGCGCGCCGCCTCAATGCCGACCATTCGGTGGGCGGGCTGCTCGACGCCCAGGTCGCGCGGGGCGAGATGAGCGCAGAGGAGGCGGCGTCCCGGCGCGATCGCAACTCGATCACCTCGGTGCTCACCGGCCGCCCGATCCAGGCGATGCGCATGGACGAGACGGCCGATCTCGTGCCGCTGGCCGGCGGCGACGTCCTGATCCTGGCGAGCGACGGGCTCGACAGCCTCGCCCCGGCGGAGGTCGCTCGGATCGCCTCGGCGCCTCAGTCCGGCGAGGCTCTCGCCGCGGCTCTGCTCCAGGCGGTCGAAGCGCTCGATCGCCCCCGCCAGGACAACTGCTCGGTGGTGGTCGCCCGCTTCGCATAGAAAAGCCCCGGCCGCGAGGCCGGGGCTCTCCAGGTCCGCGTACGCGGTCGGATCAGGCGACGGCTTTGCGGCGCTGGCCGCGGGCCATGAGGCCGACGGCGCCGAAGCCCAGGATCATCATGGCCCAGGTGGCTGGCTCCGGAACGCCCTTGCCGGCGATCTCGAAGTTGTAGGTGGTGCCGTTCGCCACGACATTGTCGGCGAAGGCGTGGTACTTCGAGCCGGCGCTGCTCCCGACGCCGATATAGATCGCCGACACATAGGCGTCGGGCGAGATCGTGCTCAGCCACTGGGTGATGGTGCGCTCGTCGTTCTCGTTGCCGAGGCTCTTCTTGTAGAAGGTCGAGCTGGAGGTTGTGGAGTACCAGACGCCCGGTTCGGTGGCGGCGCCATAGAGGCCGTTATAGGCGGCTTCCCAGACCAGTTCGTCCTTCACGCCGCCGGACCAGTAGGTGATCCGCAGGGCCGGAGAGTAGTCAGGGTCCAGCGCGCTCACGGAGTCGGTGGCGATCTGCCAGTCGAAGGCCAGGTCGGTGAAGTTGGTGAGCAGCCCCAGGTTCGAAGCGGGGCTGTAGAGATCGCCCAGCACGAAACGGGTGCGGTCGCCGAACAGCTCGATCGAACCGTTGCCCGAGTGGGCGTTTGTGCCGGTGATGGCCGAGCTTCCGCCGCCGGAATTCTCGCCCGCGGGATTCGTCCACGCGCCGCCCGGAAGGACGGTCACGGTGTTCGCCTGGGCGGCGCCGGCCGCCAGAACGACCGCTGAAATTGCGGCCGCCGTCGTAAGTTTCAGTTTCACGAAAACCCCCAAAGATCTTGGCGCCTCGCAAGTGGCGCGTGCGAAACATGGTTAACGCTTCGATCCTAAGTAGAATCGCCCATGCCGCTCAACAGGCTTCGCCTGCGGCGCGACTGAAAACCTAGGGTAGAGGGTGGTGAATTCTGGTGCGCTAGGCCGGGGCGGCCACCGCGACGATGAACGCAACATAACCGTCGTCTCAGGCGGCGTTCAGCGGCGGGGGTGTTTCATGCGTCTCCAAGGACGGGATCTATCCCCCGCCCATGACGAAGAAACAGGAGCCAGACATGAAACTCGCTGCGATTTCCGGCGCCGTGATCGCCGCCCTGACGGCGGGCTCGGTCGCCACCCCCACCTTCGCCCAGTCGTACGGCTATGACTACGGCCGCGCCCCGTGCCAGGCCAAGACCCATGACAGCGGCACGACGGGCGCCGTCCTCGGTGGCATCGCCGGCGCCTTGCTGGGCTCCAGCCTGGCGGGCCGCCACGAGGGCCGCGCCGGCGGCGCGGTGATTGGCGCTGTCGCTGGCGCGGCGCTGGGTAACAATATCGGCCGCTCGTCGGCCAAGTCGTCCGAGACCTGCGACGGCTACCGCACGAGCTACTACAGCCGCCCGGCCTATCGCGGTTACGACAACCGCTACGGATACAACACCTACTACGCCCAGCCGCGGTACGAGGATCGCTACGACCGCCGCTATGAGCGGGCCTACTATCCCTACTAGGGCGCTCTCCTAGCTCACCTGCCGCCGCCGGACTTGTCCGGCGGCGGCTTTTTCATGCGTCAGACGCAGACCACGCCTGACCGCGCCTCGGTGTAGGCGCCGCCCGCATAGGCCACCTGGCCATTCACCAGCACGGTGTCGATGCCGCGCGCGCCGCGCACATAGCGCATGCCGTCGCCCGGCATGTCGAAGGCCGGCAGTTCGGCCTCGCGGTCGATGGTGTCCGGATCGAACACCACGATGTCGGCCGCCAGGCCCGCCTTCAGCCGCCCGCGATCTTTCAGGCCCCAGATGTCGGCCGTCTCGCCGGTGATCTTGGCCACCGCCTGCTCCAGCGAGAGGTGGCCGCCCTTGCGCACGAACTCGCTGAACAGATAGCCGGTGTCGCCATAGGTCGAGAACGACGAGATGTGCGCCCCGCCGTCGCTGGCGCCGATGTGCACCAGCGGGTTGGCCGGCGTCGGCGTGACCCGGTCGGTGTCCTCGTGACCGGTCGAGGCGGCGAGGAAGGCCACGTCCAGCCCGTTCTCCAGCGACAGGTCGATCAGGGCCAGCGCCGGGGCCTGCCCGCGCGCCGCGGCGATCTCACCAAGGGTCTTACCGATCAGGTCCGCCGGCGCGGCGTCGCCGCCGCGCACCACCAGCTTGCCCATCATCCGCTCGCCGCCGTCGGCGCCGAGGTCGGCCACCATCTTGGCCTTGGTCTCCGGATCGTTGAGCGAGGCGAGCCGCGCCTCCACCGGCTGGCGCAGCACCCGCACCCAGCGGGGTAGACGGGCGAAGAACAGGCTGGGCCGCAACAGCGAGAAGCTGACGTCGATCGGCCGGGTCTGCATCTGCGGCCATACCCGCGCGCCGCGCGCGAACTGCTCCTCCACGCGGGCCATGATCCGCGGCACGTTGTTCGGCGTCGCCCGGCTGTCGAACACCGGCGAGAAGGTGGTCGGGATGCCGTGCTTCAGCGACAGCTCCGAAAGCTGGTCGATGCGCGCGATGGTGATGTCGGTGTCGTAGAACTCCGGCACGCACTGCAGCATCCGGCCGAACTCGCCGAGCGTCGCCGACAGGGCGTCCAACTCCTCGAACTGGGCGAAGCGGCTGGGCACTGGCCGGCCGTTCTCGTCGATATCGACGAAGCTGGTCGACAGCCCCACCGCCCCGGCTTCCAGGCACTGGCGCAGCAGGTCCTGCATGGCGGCGATCTCGTCCGCCGTCGCGGCGCGTTCCTGGGCCGCGGCGCCCATCACCCACAGGCGGATCACGCTGTGGCCCACCAGCGGGGCGACATTGATCGACAGCGCCTTCTCGATCGCCCGGCGGTAGCCGGCGAAGTCTTCCCAGCTCCAGTCGAAGGCGGTGGTGAAGGCCTCGGGCGGCATCTCCTCGATCTGCTGGAACATGCCCACCACCCGCTGGCGGTCGGCCGCCTTCAGCGGCGCGAGGGACAGCGAGCAGTTGCCCGGCACCACGCAGGTCACCCCGTGCTCCAGGGCCGGACGCGCCGCCCCGTCCCACAGGAGCTGGACATCGAAATGGGTGTGCGGGTCGATGAAGCCCGGCGCCACCACGCGGCCCGCGGCGTCCACCTCCCGGGCGCCCGCGCCCGGCGCGATCGCGCCGATCTCGGCGATCCGGCCGTCCTTCACGCCCACGTCGGCGCGGAAGCTGGGAGCCCCCGTGCCATCGACCACCAGGCCGTTCCGCACCACCACGTCATACGCCATCGCCTGCCTCCATGATCCGCCGCCACGAATGGCCGGCCAGCTCGTCCACATGCGACGCGCCGCACCGGGCCATCAGGGCCAGGCCCACATCCTCGTCCAACACCACCGCGTTCTCGGCCCCGCCGGGATGGCGCAGCCGGACCACCAGCTCGGTCGTGCCGTCATGTCCCGCGGCCAGCTCGGCGCCCACGATGACGGCCTCGTCCGTGCTCATCCGAGCGGCGGCTCCACGAACACCACGTCGCTGCCCAGCAACAGGCCCGCGGGCTTGCGCCCGGCGAAGATGTGCAGGTTCCAGCTCTTGATGCGGTCGACGGCGGCCTCCAGCGGCTCGCCCGGCAGGGCGCGGCTGGCCAGCTCCTCGACGGTCTCGTCGGGGCCGGGCGTGGTGAAGCGGCGCTGCGTCGTCAGGGCCATCTGGGACCTCCCTGGATCCTCGTTCAGACCCACGATCCCAGAGGCTCCCTCGCGTCAGTCTAGCCCATCTTGGCGGGATCGGGCCCGATGCGCCCGTCGGCCGCGTCCAGGCCGTCGAAGGCCGCCAGGTCCTCGGCGTCGAGGCTGAAGTCGAACACCTCGAAGTTTTGGCGGATGCGGTCCGGATTGGCCGACTTCGGGATCACCACGTTGCCGATGTCCAGGTGCCAGCGGATGATCGCCTGGGCCGGCGTCTTGCCGTGCTTGGCCGCCACCTTGGCGATGGCCGGATCCTCCAGCAGCCGGCCCTGGCCGAGCGGGCTCCAGGCCTCGGTGGCGATCCCCAGCTCCTTGTGGACCGCGCGCAGCGCCTTCTGCTGGAAGCGCGGGTGCAGCTCCACCTGGTTGATCGCCGGCGTCACCCCGGTCTCGTCGATGATCCGCTTCAGATGGTCGGGATTGAAGTTCGACACCCCGATCGACTTGGCGCGGCCTTCTTCTTTCAGCCGCACCAGCGCTTTCCAGCTCTCGGCATAGAGGTCCTGGGCCGGCGCCGGCCAGTGGATCAGGTAGAGATCGACGCTCTCGCGGCCCAGGCGTTCCAGAGCCTTCTCGAACGAGCGCAGCGCCCGGTCATAGCCCTGGCTCGCGTTCCACAGCTTGGTGGTCACCTTGACCTCGGCGCCCGCCGCCGCGCGCCGCAAGCCTTCGCCGACGCCCGCCTCGTTCTGGTAGGCCGCCGCGGTGTCGACGTGGCGATAGCCGGCGTTCACCGCCGCCTCGACCAGCATGGCCGCTTGGTCGTCCGGCACCTGCCAGACCCCGAGCCCGAGTTGCGGCAGGCTCTCGCCGTCGTTGAAGGTGGTGGTCGGCTGGGCCATGGCGTCCTCGCTAAGTCTGGTTGGCGTTCGATCTGGGCGGCCGGCGTCTCCCGATCAAGAGACCAGCGCCGCCGGGACCTCGATCTCCATGTCCAGCAACTGCTGCGCCTTGCCCTTGGCCAGCGGGTCGAGCCGCAGGCTCGAGAACTGCCCGCCGCCCAGCGCCTGGATGCAGTGCAGGTTGATCGCCTCCAGGCCCGGCAGCTCGTAGCGGACCACCTTCGGATCGTCCGCGCCCTCGAACTCGTGGGCGAAGAAGCCCATCACCGCCTCCGGCGTCAGCGCCTTGCGGATCCAGGGCAGATAGGCCGGCTTACGCGCGATCACCCCGATGTTGAAGGCGTCGCCCTTGTCGCCCGACCGCGCCCAGGCGAGCTCGATCAGCTGGCGCTTCACCATCGGCCCGTCGGCGCTCGGCGCATCGGGCTCCGTCGGCCGCACCACGTCGGCAGGATCGTGTGGCCGCGGCGGCGGGTCGGCCTTCACCTGCCGCGTCTCGCCGCCGACCTCGATGGTCGCCGTCAGTTCCTCGCGCGGCACCAGCACCGAGAACACCCGCGCCACCGGCGTGATGGTCGGCGCGCCGCCGAACCAGCCCGTCGAGCCCACGCTCATCGAGGTGGTCGGCGAGGCGAACTCGCGGGCCAGCAGACCCAGGGCCTCGGCGCTCTCGTGCTCGGCGCCGACCCGGGCCACCACCTCGCGCACCGCCATGGCCTCCGGCCGCGCCTGGGCGCCATAGCTCGCCTCCGCGCCCAGCAGCTCCACCCGCCGGTCGCGCAGCGGCGGCAGGTTGCGGTCGCGCAGCATCTCGCCCAGCCGCTCCAGCACCGCATCGGCCTGGCGTTCGGCCTTGCGCGCCGCGTCGCGCCCGACCACCGGCATGGCCCCGATGAAGCGGTAGCCGTCCTCGTGGGTGATGCAGACCTTGTACTTGCCGCTCGGCGCATAGCCCTTGGCGCCCGTCACTCTGACCCGGTCGGCGCCGTCCTGCGCCACCTGCACGGCCGTCCAGTCGCACACCACGTCGGGCAGGGCGTAGCCCTGGGGATCGCCCACCTCGTAGAGGATCTGCTCGGCCACCGCCGCCGGCGAGACCAGCCCGCCCGTGCCCGGCGGCTTCGTCACCACGAACGACCCGTCCGCGTGGCACTCGATCACCGGATAGCCGATGTGCGCCCAGTCCGGCACGTCCTCCCAGTCGGTGAACAGACCGCCGGTCGCCTGGGCGCCGCATTCGATCACATGTCCCGCCAGCGAGCCGGCCGAGATCAGGTCGGGCTGCGCCTCCGTCCAGCCGAACTCGTGCATCAGGGCGCCGAGCGCCAGCGCGCTGTCGACCACCCGCCCGGTGATCACCATGTCCGCCCCGGCGGCCAGGGCCTCGGCGATCGGCGCGCCACCCAGATAGGCGTTGGCCGTGAACACCCGCTTGGGATCGGGGAAGGCGGCCCCGGTGAACATCTCGGTCATGCCCTGGGCGGACATGGCCGGCAGCCGGTCCATCAGGTCGTCGCCCTCGACCACGGCGATCTTGAACTTGAACCCGGCCGCGGCGGCCAGTTCCTCCATCCGCGCGCGGCAGGCCCGCGGGTTCAGGCCCCCGGCGTTGGTGATGATCTTCACCCCCTGGGCCTTCAGCTCGGCGAGATTGTCCTTCCAGACCCAGTCGGTGAAGTCGCGGGCGAACCCCTGGTCCGGCCGCGCCGCCTTCAGCTGGCCCAGCGCCGACATGGTCGCCTCGGCCAGATAGTCCAGGATCATGTAGTCGAGCTTGCCGCCCTTCAGCAGCTGCGGCGCGGCCACCGAGGAGTCGCCCAGAAAGCCTCCGGCCCCACCGATCCGCACCACCTTGGCCATCGCGCTCTTCCTCTCGTTCTTGCCTTCAGGGTAGCGCCCTGACGCCACGGCGCCTCAATGGACTTCACCCCGCCGCGTTCGAGGCCCTACATGGATGTCATGAGCAGCTTCGATTTCCTGATCATCGGTTCCGGCATCGCCGGCGCCTCGCTGGCCTACGAACTGGCGCCCCATGGCTCGGTTCTGGTCTGCGAGCAGGAGGACCGGCACGGCTATCACACCACCGGTCGCTCGGCGGCGATCTATATCGAGAGCTATGGCGCGACGCCCCTGCGCCGCCTCACCGCCGCCAGCCGCGCCTTCTTCGACGCCCCGCCGGAGGGCTTCTGCGCCTACCCGCTGCTTTCGCCGCGCGGCTGCATGAACATCGCGAGCGCCGCCCAGCGCCCGGCGCTCGAGACCCTCAAGGCCGAGATCT
>CAMFIW010000093.1 GCA_945952355.1 uncultured Phenylobacterium sp.
GTGGCAGCGCCGTCGGCCCCTCGCGCATTGGCGAGCCGAGCTGGGAGGCCAGGACGCTCTTGTGGGGCTGGCCGGCCTGATTCAGCCAGGCGCCGATCACCGTCTCCGAGGCCCCGCCGCCGGCCGGCGCCCAGCGCGCGTAGACATCGGCGGTGTCCACCGCGTTCAGGCCGGCGTCGACGAAGGCGTCGAGGATGCGGAACGAGGTGGCCTCGTCCGCCGTCCAGCCGAACACGTTGCCCCCCAGGACCAGCGGCGCGACCTTCAGGTCGGATTTCCCCAGTCGGCGCATTTCCATGGCGGTCGCTCCCTAAGCCGGATCAGGCGGCCTTCTGGCCGTCCTCGTAGACCGGTGCATCATCGGCCGGCAGCGCGGCCTTGCCCAGCAGGATGTCGGCGGCCTTCTCAGCGATCATGATGGTCGGCGCATTGGTGTTGCCGCCGACCAGGGTCGGCATGACCGAGGCGTCGATCACCCGCAGACCTTCCAGGCCCTGGACCTTAAGCTCGGCGTCGACCACCGCCATCGGGTCGCCCTTCGGCCCCATCCGACAGGTGCCGACCGGGTGGTAGATCGTCTCCGAGGCGCCGCGGATCCAGGTGTCGATCTCCTCGTCGGTCTGGACGGCCGGGCCCGGGAACAGCTCCTGCGAGCGATAGGGCGCGAGCGCGGCCTGCTCGGCCACCTTGCGCATCATCTTGACCCCCTCGCGCAGGGCGCGTCGGTCTTCCTCGGCCGCGAGATAGTTGGCGTAGATCGCCGGATCGTCGAACGGATCTGCGGACTTCAAGCCCACCCGCCCGCGGCTCTCGGGCCGCAGCTGGCAGACGTGGAAGGTGAAGCCGTCCTTCTGGACCTGGGTCTTGCCGTGGTTCTGCATCACGGCCAGCACGCAGTGGATCTGCAGGTCGGGCCGGTCGAGGTCGGGCCGCGACTTCAGGAACGCGCCCGATTCCAGGAACTGCCTGCGCCCGATCCCCTGCTTGAACAGCATGTAGTTCAGGCCGACGAACAGCGTCTTGATGCCCTTGCGCTGCGAGAAGATCGTGATCGGCTGCGGGCACTCCCAGGACATGGTCACGTCCAGGTGGTCCTGCAGGTTCTGACCCACGCCCTTCAGCGGATGCACCACCGCGATCCCGTGCTTGGCGAGTTCCTCCGGATCGCCGATCCCCGACAGCTGCAGGATCTGCGGCGACTGCACCGCGCCGGCGCACAGCAGGACCTCGCGGCCGGCCTGCGCCGACTTGCGGGTCTTGGTCTTCTCGTCGGCATATTCGACACCGACCGTCTTGCCGTTCTCGACCAGGATGCGGGTGGTCCGCGCATCGGTGACGCAGGTCAGGTTCGGGCGGTTGAGCGCCGGGTGCAGATAGCCTCGCGCGGGGCTGCAGCGCGGGCCGTCATGGACGGAGGGTTGATACGGCCCCCCACCGTCCTGCGGGAACCCGTTGAAATCATTGGTAACCTTGAATCCCGCCTGGCGGCCGGCCTCGATGGTCGCCTTGTAGATCGGGTTGGGGTCCGAGGCCTTGGAGACTTTCAGCGGGCCCGCACCGCCGTGCCAGTCGTCGCCCCCGCCTTCCAGGCTCTCCGAGCGCTTGAAGTAGGGCAGCACGTCCTTGTAGGCCCAGCCCTCCAGGCCCATCTGGCGCCACTGGTCGTAGTCGCGCGCGTGGCCGCGGATATAGATCATGCCGTTGATCGAGGACGAGCCGCCCCAGCCCTTGCCCCTCGGCCACCACATCTTGCGGTTCTCGAGGTTGGGCTCCTCCTCGGTCCAGAAGCCCCAGTTGTAGGTGTTCTTCGTGGGCAGAAGCTGGCCGACCCCGGCCCGCATCCGCACCATCAGCGAATTGTCCTTGGTCCCGGCTTCAAGCAGCAGGACCGTGACGTTCGGATCCTCGGTCAGGCGGGCCGCCAGGACGCAGCCGGCCGAGCCCGCGCCGATGATGATGTAGTCGAAGCGGTCCATGGCCGTCCCGTCCCTTAACAGCGTTTAGTTGGGCGGGACCTTACAAGTCCGGACGGTCCAGGCAAGACCATCCGGACGCTGTTCGGGCAAAAAATGACGCCGGCGTCACGGTCCTTCGCGGACCAGGTCGAGGACCCAGTTGGCCTCCCAGGTCTTGCCGTTGTCGATCGAGAAGGCCTGCTCCATGTGGGCCTTGTCGTGGCCCTGTGGCGTCCATTGGTAACGAACCAGGATCATGCGGCCGTTGAACTCTTCGTGGTCGATGAGTTCGCCCTTGCCGTCGGTGAAGGTTCCGACCACCGGCGGCAGGCCCAGCGTCCCCTTCCTGAGGTCGGCGAGATAGATGCTCCACTGGCCCGAAGCGACGTTGTAGAGCCGCAGGGTATGACCATCGCGCCGCCCGTCCGGCCCGGAGACGTGGAAGTCCTCCAGGTTGGAATTGGTGTCGAGCAGCTTGCGGGTCACCGAGGTCCCGTCGAACTCGATCCACTTGGTCGAGCCGGTCAGCGGATCGACCAGTTTCCTGAGGTGAGCCTTCCACGACCCGATCAGGAAGTCGAAGTCGTGCGAGCCGTCGCGCGGCGGCGGCATGGGGCGCGGGGCCGTCTGGGCGAGGGCCGGCGCGGCGAGCGCCGTCAGGGCGGCGGCGGCCAGGACGGCCGGGATCGATCTCGAGGCGGCCATGCGGCCCTCCGATGTGCGACGGCTGCGGGTTTACAGCCGTGCATCACATGCCCCCGAGCCGGCGCCGCTGTCCGGCGCCGCTCATCGACCTCGGCCGGGACCACTTTAATGTGGCTAGCGGCCCTTCCAGTTCGGGGCGCGCTTCTGGGCGAAAGCCATGGGCCCTTCCACGAAGTCTTCGGACCGGAACAAGGCGGACACCGCCGGATAGCGGTTCTGCCCCTTGATAGCGGCTTCCAGGTTCGGCTCGTCCAGGCCCTTGAACACCGCCTCCTTCGAGGCCCGCACCGACATCGGCGACAGCTCGGCGATCTGGGCGGCCCAACGGCGCGCCGCGTCCATAAGTTCTCCCGGCGCGACCACTTCGTTCACGAAGCCCAGCGCCTCCCCTTCCTTGGCCGAGACCCGGCGGCCAGTGAGGATCATACCCAGGGCCCGCTTGGTCCCGATCGCCCGCGGAAGGCGATGCAGGCCGCCCGCCAGAGCGGCCAGCCCCACCCGCGGCTCCGGCAGGGCGAAGACCGCCGCCTCGGAGGCCACGATGATGTCGCAGGCCAGCGCGATCTCGAAGCCGCCGCCCATGGCGATGCCGTTCACCGCCGCGATCAGTGGCTTGTTGAGGTCGAACCGCGAGGTCAGGCCCGCGAAGCCCGACGGCGGGCTCTTCATGTCCCCGCCCGTCGCCTGATGCTTGAGGTCGTTGCCGGCCGAGAAGGCCCGCTCGCCCGCGCCGGTGACGATGCCGACCCATTGCTCCGGGTCGGCGGCGAAAGCGTCGAACGCCTCATGCAGTTCGAAGTGAGCCGGCGAATGCAGGGCGTTCATCACCTCGGGCCGGTTCAGGGTGAACACGGTGACCGGCCCCTCGCGTTCCACGCGGATGTACTCATAGGCCATCGGCCGTCCTCCCTCTTGTGTGGTCAGGACGCTGGCGGGGGCGCCGCAGCGTCCGTCAAGCACATGGCCTCAGCGCTCTTTCAGCCCCGCGGCGTAACGCTGCCAGTTGTGGACGTAGTGCATCGACCCGCCGACGATCATCTGGGCCTGGGCGTCGGAGATTTCCCGCACCACCTTGCCCGGCGCGCCCATCACCAGGGAGTTGTCCGGAATCTCCTTGCCTTCGGTGATCAGGCAGTTGGCCCCGATCAGACAGTTCTTTCCGATCTTCGCCCCGTTCAGGATGATCGAGCCGATGCCGACCAGCGAATTGTCGCCGATCGTGCAGCCGTGAAGCATCACCATGTGACCAACGGTCACGTTCGAACCGATGGTCAGCGGTGAGCCGGTGTCGGTGTGTAGTACAGAACCGTCCTGCACATTGGAGTTTTCGCCGATGATGATGGGATCGTTGTCGCCGCGAAGTGTCGCGCCCCACCAGACCGAAGCGTTTTTCTTCAGAATCACTCTGCCGATCACCGCCGCGCTCGGCGCGACCCAGTATTCGCCTTCATCGGGCAATTCAGGGGCAACGTCGCCCAAGTTATAGACACTCATCCGTACACCCCGTTTCTTGCACTTAACGGCTTGCTTAACAGTTCATAAACCAAGCTAGGATCATCTTAGTCGGGCGATTCGAGGGGGCGATAGCCTCCCCGCATCCCGCCACGGCCGATTTTCGGCTGGCGGCGTCCCGCAGGACGGAGACGAGGGTGTCGCGTAGGGTGCTTGGGCGGGCATCTCCGCCAGGATTGCAAACCGCAGGCGAGCCGCCGGGCCGCGCACGACGCCGCTCCTATTCTTCCAATCTGTCGACCTCGAAGGGCGATCCATTGCGGACTCGCCCTTTTTTCATGCCCCCTAGGAGGCCTTGATGACCAAGCGAGCCCTGAAGCGACAACTGCGCGAAGGCGCGTTCGACGCCACTCAGTTCGAGGACGAAGGGAAAATTCGTAGACTTCCAGTGGAGCGCGCTTGGTCTCCCCTGGCCCATCACAATGACGACCGTGAACAGGGCTATCTGAAGACGATCAAGGCCAAGTCGGTCGGCCAGCAGGCCCTGATCGAGGCCATCGACGCCAAGAACCTGGTCATGGCCCTGGGGCCGGCCGGCACCGGCAAGACCTACCTGGCGATCGCCAAGGCGGTGGAGGCCCTGGAATCGGGCCGCGTCGGCCGCATCGTCCTGTCGCGCCCCGCAGTCGAGGCCGGCGAATCCATCGGCTTCCTGCCCGGCGAGATGGAGGACAAGCTCGCCCCCTATCTGCGTCCGCTCTACGACGCCTTGTCCGACCGCCTGTCGATGAAGCGTGTGCGGGCCCTGATGGCCGAGGGCGCCATCGAGATCGCCCCAGTGGGATTCATGCGCGGCCGCACGCTGAACAACGCCTTCGTGGTGATCGACGAGGCGCAGAACTGCACCTACACCCAACTCAAGATGCTGCTGACCCGGCTGGGCTGGCACTCGACCATGGTCGTCACCGGCGACCCGAACCAGTCAGACCTGCTGCCGGAACTCTCGGGCCTCGCCTCCGTGGCGGAGAAGTTCGAGACCGTCGGCAACATCGCCGTGGTCCGCCTGGCCGACCGCGACATCGTTCGCCACCCGCTCGTGGCCGAAATGCTGGGCGTCCTCTAGGCGCCGCCTAGGGCGGCCGCGTCTCCCACGCGGCCGCCCGTCACCTCGCGTTCTCGTGAGGCGAGCGCTGTTGCATTTGGTTGCAGATGTTGCATTGAGTTGCACAGGCAGCCAGCTAGCGGCGAAACACGAGATCAAACGGCATGGGCGACACCCCTTTCAGTGAAAAGCTGGAACTGGTGCTGAAGGTGTTCTCGATGAGTCGCGCCCAGCTCGCCTCGGCCCTGGCGGTCGACAAGTCGCTCGTGGGTCGCTGGGTGTCCGGGTCGGTCAGCCCTTCGGCGCACAACATGGCCAACCTCACCCGCTTCGTCGCCGCCCGGCAGCCGGGCTTCACCATGCTGGACTGGGACCACGAGATGGACGGCTTCGCCGCCGTCTTCGGCGCCCATCGTCCCGGCCACGGCCCCGCGCCCGCCGAGAGCTATGACGGCCTGCCGCTGCCGGTGATGGACCAGATCCGCGCCGCCACGGCCGCGCGGGCGACCGATGTCGAATGCTTCTTCAAGACGACCCGTCCCTCTCAGGCCTGGCCGGGCCACTACCTGCATGATCAGGGTATGGTGCGCCTCGAGCCGACAGGCCTCCTGGAGATTCGCATGGGGGTGCGCGAGACCGCCTATCGCGGCTGGCTGATGCCCATGAACGGCCAGTTCTATTGCGTCGCCACCGACGGGGCGAGCGGGGCGATGATCTTCGCCGTGTTCTCGAACGCCCCGCCCGGAAAGCTGCAACGGCTGGACGGGATCATGGTCGGACGCATCGAGGGCATGATGCCGGGGATCGGCGCCTCGGCCATTGTTCTCGATCGGATCGGCGACCTATCGGGTGACCGCGAAGCCGACGACAAGCGCTACCGCGAACATCTCGGCCGCGATCCCGTGGCCCCGGAAGGCTCGGTCCCCGAGGACGTCGTCGCCACGCTGTCGCGCGACTATGGCCCGACGGAACTGGCCAAGGGCGGCGAGTGGCTGCTCAACATCCCATTCCACCGTTCGCTATCGCGCTCGACCCCGCCACCGGAACGGGCGAACGGCAACGGGCGGTCCGCAGGCGACGCCCCCCCCCACCAGCGTCAGGATGTGGTCTAGAACGCCCCTCGGGGCGGTTTAGGGCAGGTCTTCCGCCAGGATGGCCATCTCGAACATGAACGAGCCGTCCTCGTCCTCGTCCTCGAAGACGACGCCCACGAACTCCTCGCCGATATAGACCTCGGCGGAATCCTTCTGCTTCGGGCGAGGGACCAGCGTGATCCGCGCATTGGCGAAGGTCCCACGCAGGTGGCCCTCGAGCTTGCGCATCATTCTCTCGTCCACGGTCAGGCTCCCAAGGCAGTTCGACAAGGCCGGAACCTATAGCGCTTTCGGTGCGCGAGGAAACCGCCTGAGCCCCTATTCCCTGGGGACGCCTGCCGGTGGCCACCGGACGACGAGTTCAGATCACGTAGTCGTAGACCGCCTCGGCGAGGGTGTGGTCCATGCTACGGGCCGGCTCTTCGCAGGTCGGGCAGTTGACCAGCCGCGCCGGGACGCCGGCCGCCGTGCAGCCGGGGGGCACTGGCTTCAGCACCACCGAGCCGGATGCGACCTTGGCGTAGTCGCCGATCGTGATGTTGCCCAGCACCTTGGCCCCCGCCCCCAGCAGCACGCCCTTGCCGATCTTGGGGTGGCGATCGCCGCGCTCGGCGCCCGTCCCGCCCAGGGTCACGCCTTGCAGCATGGAGACATCGTCGCCGATCACCGCCGTCTCGCCGATGACGATTCCGGTGCCATGGTCGACGAACACGCCCTTGCCGATCCGGGTGGCCGGATGGATGTCGACCTGGAAGACTTCGCTCATCCGGCTCTGAAGATAGAGGGCTATCGTTTCGCGGCCCTGTCGCCAGAGCCAATGGGCCACCCGCTGGGTCTGCAGCGCCTGGAAGCCCTTGAAGAACAGGAACGGCTGGACATAGCCCTTGCAGGCCGGGTCGCGTTCGAAGACCGCCTTAAGGTCCGCCTCGGCGGTGTCCACGAGGCTCGGTTCGCTGCGATAGGCCTGCGTCGCCAGTTCGCGCAAGCTCATGGCCCGCAGCTCCTGGTCGCCAAGCTTCCGCGCGAGCTGGTACGACAGCGCGTCTCCCAGGTTCTCGTGGCTGATCACGACGGCGTTCAACAGCGACGCCAGGGCCGGCTCGCTGCGTGCGGCCCGTTCGGCTTCGCTATGCAGAGCGGCCCAGACCGGCGGCGGCGCGGTCGGGTCGATCACTTCCAGGCGTTGGCTCAAGAGCTCCTCCCGTCCCATGGGATCCCCATCATCCTAGCACACCGCGCTTCCGCATGCGCGGCCTGCGATTCAACTCAGCATCGCTCGCGCAAGCGCGGGCGGAAGGGCCCCTTCGCAAGCCATATGGTATCCCCGAAGCAACATCGCCACTGTCAGGGCGTCGGTTATGTGCCCCGCCATGGCCGCATTCAGCGCTTCGCGGAACGGCACGCGCGCCTGCGCGATGTCCTCGGTCTCGTCGATCTCGGTGGCCAGGTCCCCGCTGGAGAGGCCGGTGGCGATGTAGCCGATAGCGAGTTCGTCGGTGACCGAGTTCGAAAGCTGCAGCCGTAGCACCTCGCGCCATTCGGCGGCCACCAGCCCCGTCTCCTCCAGCAGTTCGCGCTTGGCGCCGTCTAGCGGCGTCTCGGCCAGTGGCCCGCCGCCCTCGGGAATCTCCCAGCTGAAATCGCCAAAGGGCAGTCGATTTTGGCCCACCATCGGCACGGTCCCGTCCTCGAACAGCGGCAGGATCGCCAGCGCGCGGTTCTTGAAGCCGACCAGGCCATAGAGAGCCGGCCGCCCCGTCGGCGCCGTGGCGTCGAACTCGGTCACCCGGATCCAGGGGTTGTCGTAGACCACGCGGCCCGGCCCCCGGCGCCACGGGGTTCCGTGGGCCTGCATCCAGGATGGCTTGTCGGACATGGGGCGCTCGCCTTGCGAAACCGTCTCGCGCCCCCATAAAGGAAGCGCCTCTCGGCTTTGCTAACGAAAGCGCCCCTCCCCATGGT
>CAMFIW010000094.1 GCA_945952355.1 uncultured Phenylobacterium sp.
CTCCAGGCCAGGCTCGCCGGGGCGAGCAGGCCCAGACCCGCTGCGATAAGGGCCGAGCGACGATGAAGGCGATGCATGGGACGACTCCGATTGGCCGTCGAAGCCTAGCGCCTCGCCGTCGCCAGCGGGGCGTACATTTCGACTCAAAATGCTGTCCGGCGCCGCGCCTAGTGCGCCTGGATCTGCCGGCGCGCCCGCTCTCCGGCCTCCGCCTTCTCGCCGAACCGCCGCATCATGCCGGGGACCAGGATGACGATCGCATCGCTCGTCACCGGCTCCAGCAGCCGCTCCATCTGGCTCATCTTAGACAAGAAGGTCTTCCCGTCCGGTTGGGCCAGCACATGCCGATAGGCGCCCTCAAGTTCGGGCGACGGGCTCACGCCGGGCTCCTTTCGCGCGCTGGCCGCCATCACCCGCGCCATGGAATCTCCGGCCGGCCCGCGGAACAGTTCGATCCCCGCCCGCAATTCCGCGATCGTCATCTGCTTGGCGATCTCGTGGCCCATCAGCGCTGCGAATTGTGGCAGGTCGGCGTTGAACTCCTCCTTCGCCGCGTCGGCCATGTAGGTGCTCCACTCCGGCCGCTGGGGGACATCCTTGAACATCGTCGTCGCCGACATGTTGCCGGCGACCAGCTCTTCAAGCGGCAGCGCCGTCAGCACCCTCTGCGCGATCTCTCGCCCGAGCGCGTCGGCCTCGGCCGTCTGTGCGTGCGCCACCGGCGCCAGAGCCACGCCGGCCACGCAAGCCAGCATCGCCAGTCGCATTCGACCACGCTTGATCATGAAGTCCCCGCCTTCGCCGCCACGCGCCGAACCCGCGCTACAACCTAGAGCATAGGTTCCCGTAGGCGTGCGCGTCCACCGGCACTTGCCTGCCCCACGGTCACCCATCGCCAAATCCCGGCAAAAGCCCAAGTCCGCAAAGATCAGGGAGGCGCGGATGTCCTACGAGACCCTGCTCTACGAGCACGAGGGACCGATCCTGACGATCACCCTCAATCGTCCCGAAAAGCTCAACGCCTACACCGCCACCATGGGCCGCGAACTGGAGGACGCCTTCCGCCGCGCCGACATGGACGACGATGTCCGCGTGGTGATCGTCACCGGCGCCGGCCGCGGCTTCTGCGGTGGGGCCGACATCTCCGCCGGCGCCGACGCCTTCAACACCTCGGCCGAAGGCTCCGTCGCCTTCGCCGACAACGCCACCCGCGATCGGCCCCGCGGCCAGGGCGGCGGTTTCGTCGAGGCCATCTATTCCTGCCGCAAGCCCTCCATCGCCGCCCTCAATGGCGCCGCCGTGGGGGTCGGCATCACGCTCACCCTACCGATGGACATCCGCCTGTCGGTCCCGGGCGCCAAGATCGGCTTCGTCTTCGCCCGCCGCGGCCTGGTGCCGGAGGCCGGCAGCGCATGGTTCCTGCCAAGGCTCGTGGGCCTGCCCCAGGCCCTGCGCTGGTGCCTGTCGGGCCGGCTGATCAGCGCCGAGGAGGCGATGGCCGGCGGGTTGATCTCCGAGATCGTCGCGCCCGAGGCCCTGCTGGCCCGCGCCCGCGAGATCGCGCTGGAGATCGCCGAGAACACCGCCCCCATCTCGATCGCCCTCACCCGCCAGATGCTCTGGCGTTTCGCTGGCGAACCGGACCCCACCAGCCTGCTCAAGATCGACGGCGGCTTCGCCTTCGAGCTTGGCCAAGGCCCCGATGTCCGCGAAGGCGTCGCCGCCTTCCTCGAGAAGCGGCCGCCGCAATTCTCGGGCAAGGTCTCGACCGACATGCCGTCCAACTATCCGTGGTGGAACCAAGCGTGACAGCCTGAAGTGGCCGCCGGTTCGGGCGACCGTCACGCGTGAAAGAAAAAAGGGTGCGCTATGAAGATCGACCTGCTGTCGCCCGAGACCTTCGCCGCCGGCCAGCCGCACGACCAGTACCAGTGGCTGCGCGAGCACTCGCCGGTCCACTGGCACGAGGAGCCCGCCGGCCGCGGCTCTTGGGCCGTGACGCGTTATGAGGACGTCTGGACCGTCGACCGCGACTTCCAGGCCTTCTCGTCCGAGCCCACCATCATGATCCCTGACGCCGGCCCCGAGGCCTCGGGCGCCTTCGGGCCCTACAAGATGATGCTGATGATGGATCCGCCGGACCACACGGCGTTCCGCAAGCTGATCCGCTCGGAGTTCACCCTGCCCTCGGCCAAGCTGCGCGAGGAGCGCATCAAGGCGCTGGCCCGCCAGATCGTCGACGCCGTGATCGAGAAGGGCGAATGCGACTTCGTCCACGACGTCGCCGGCGAGATGCCCTCCTGCGTCAGCGCCGAGGGGATGGGCCTGCCGCTCGACGACGGGCGCGAGCTCTACAAGCTCACCGAGATCATCCACACCGCGCCCGAGGCCCTGCCCCCCGGCTCCGGCGGCCAGGCGGTCGCCAAGATGTTCGAGTACGGCTCCAAGGTGATCGCCGAGAAGCGGGCGCGGCCCTCGGACGACCTCGCCTCCAAGCTGCTCGCCTGCGAAGTCGATGGGCGCAAGCTCGACGACATGGAGTTCCTGCTGTTCTTCCTGCTGCTGGTCGACGCCGGCGGCGACACCACCCGCAACTTGCTGTCCGGCGGCCTGCTGGCCCTGATGGAGCACCCGGACCAATTCGCCTGGCTGAAGGCCGACCTCGACGCCCGTCTGCCCGCCGCCCGCGAGGAGTTGCTGCGCTGGACGAGCCCGGTCATCTACATGCGCCGCACGGCCAAGCACGACGTCGAGCTCGGCGGCGCCAGGATCCGCGAAGGCGACAAGGTGGTCATGTACTTCGGCGCCGCCAACCGCGACCCGGCCAAGTTCGACCGTCCGGAGGTCCTCGACCTCGCCCGCGCGCCCAACGATCACATCGCCTTCGGGACCGGCCCGCACGGCTGCCTCGGCCAGCACATCGCCCGCATCGAGATCGACGCCATGCTGGTGGAAGTCCTGAGCCGAATGGACCGCTTCGAGCTGCCTTCGGCGCCGGAATGGCTGCCCAGCAACTTCATCTCCGGCCCCAAGGCCATGCCGCTGAAGTTCCGGCCTGGGCCACGCCTGGGGTAAAGTCCTGGGCTGTCAACCCGGTTTCCGCGAAGCGAAAGACCGGGACCCATGAGCACCGATCTATCCTGTACGCCCGCGCGTATGGGTCTCGGACAAGCCACTCGCGCGGCTCTCCGAGATGACACTCCTTGATGCGCTGTCAGCAGACCTACTTCTTGAACTTCGCCGCCAGATTCCGGTCGCCGGACAGCGTCTCGTTGCCTTTGTCCTTGTTCGCCCCGCCGGACTTGTCGTCGATGAGGTTCAGCCGGTTGCCGGTCATCACCGCGCCCGTCACCCCGTCGCGCAGCAATATCCCGGGCGCCTGTTTGGGTTCGTCGCCGGTGCGCAGCATGGTGTTCCCCTCGATGGTCACACCCTTGGTGTTCCACAGCGCGATGCCCTGCAGATTGGCCAGCAGGAAGGTGTTGTTCGAGATCACCGCGTCGGTGAAGGGCGCGCTGTCCGAGCCCTGGAACCACATGCCCAGGATCGACTTGCCGTCGGCCTGCTCGAACTTGTTGCCGGTCACCACCACACGCGCGTTCGGCTCCGGCTGGCCCTTGTTCGACCACAGGGCCAGGAAGTCGGCATGGTCGCCCACCGGCGTCTGGCCCCATCGCCACGGGTGGGCATCGTGCAGCCAGTTGCCGTCGATCGTCAGGTCGCTCACCTGGGCGCCCACGATCGCGGTCGTACGCATGTCGTGGATGTCGTTCTTGCGCAAGGTCACCTTGCTCGACTTGTTCATGAGCACGCCACGATGAAACCGCGCGACCTCGCTGTCGGACAGGGTGATGTCCTGCGAGCCCTGGATGCAGACCCCGCGGCCCGTGGGCAGGCCGATCACGTTGCCGGTGTTGTCGCCCTGGGTCGCGGTCTCAGGCACGCCGGTGACGGCGCCGCCTCCGATGATCTTCAGGCCGCTCAAAGTCACGTCGCGCGCGCCGTCGACCGACACCACGCAGGAGAACGAGGCGGAACGCGCGTCGGGGGTGTAGTCCACGCGGACGTCCTTGATCGTCACCCCAGCGCCCCCGACCTTCAGGGTCCGGAACACGGCCGGTTTCGCGGGATCGGCCGAGACCAGGGTCAGGGGCGACGTGCAGCCGCCCCCTTCCACCGACACATCGCCGAACTCTCCCTCGGCGAGGGTGATCGTCCGACCGCACTTGCCCGCGGCCAGGACGCCGGGCAGGTCCGCCGGTTTCACCGGCCCGCCCGCGGGCGGTGTCGCCGCCCCGCAGGCGGTAGCGAGCAGCAGCGGCGCGCAGAGCGCAATCGCCTGGAGCTTCATGGTCCCTCCCGGACAGACAGTCGGCCATTCGACCTCTTAGCCGATCCGCCGGCCGCCCACAGCCTGGGACGCCCGTGAGGCGACAATGGGGTCAGGCCGGTTCGCCTCACCCAATCCCTGTCTTTTTCCGCAAGGGCGGAGAGGCCCGCAGGGGGAGGACGGAGAGAACAGTTCGTCGTGGATGGCCCAGAACGCCTTCCGCCTTTTCCGCTCGTCGAATCCCCGCCACTGTCACGCCACCGACATCGAAGGGCTTCCGCATGATCTTCCGCACCGCCGCCGCCCTGGGCGCGCTCATCGTCGCCGCCACCGCCGCCGCACCTCAGGCTTGGGCCGCCGCCGCCGCGCCCGCCTCGCCCCTGCCGCCGCAGGCCGACCAGCAGCTCGCGCGGGACATCCTTGCCGAACTCGTGGGGATCGACACCGTCCACCGTTCCGGAACCATCAAGGCGGCCGAGGCGATCCAGGCGCGGCTAAAGGCGGCCGGCTTCGCCGACGGCGACATCAACCTGCTGACCATCCCCGAGCATCCGACCCAGGCCCAGCTCGTCGTGCGGATGAAGGCCAAGGCTCCGAAGGCCAAGCCGATCCTCTGGATTTGCCACCTCGATGTCGTCGAGGCCAAGCGGGAGGACTGGACGGTCGATCCCTTCACCCTCACCGAGAAAGACGGGTGGTTTTACGGCCGCGGCTCTCAGGACATGAAGAGCGAGGACGCCGCCGTGCTCGAATCGCTGATCCGCCTCAAGCGCGAAGGATTCGTCCCCGATCGCGACCTGATCGTCGCCTTCACCTCCGACGAGGAGAGCGGCGACGCCAACGGCCCGGACTGGCTCATCCGAAACCATCGCGACCTGATCGACGCCGGGTTGGTGATCAATCCCGACGCAGGCGGCGGCTCGATCAAGGATGGCAAACGCCTAGCCTACGGTATCCAGACCAGCGAGAAGGTCTATGTCACCTTCCGCGCCGAGGCGACGGACAAGGGCGGCCACTCCTCCGTACCGGAGCCGAACAACCCGATCTATCGCCTTGCCGAGGCGCTCGGAAAGGTGGCGGCATACAAGTTCCCGGTTGAGACCACGCCCACCACCCGCGGCTGGTTCGCCGCCCAGTCGGCCTATGCCGAAGGCCAGGAAGCCGCCGACATGCTGGCCATGTCGAAGGAACCCACCGACCTGGCCGCCGCCGAGCGCCTCTCTCAGCGGCCCAGCACCGCGCCGCGCCTACGCACCACCTGCGTGGCCACCGAGATCGCCGGAGGCCACGCCGAAAACGCCCTGCCCCAACGCGCCTATGCTTCCATCCAATGCCGAATGATCCCGCTCGACACGGAAGCCGGCGTCAAGGCGCAACTTGAGAAGGCGATCGCCGATCCGCAGGTGAAGCTCACCACCATCGCCCCGGCCACGCCCGCTCCGGACTCACCGCCCGACCCGGCCCTGTTCGCCCGCATCGCCAAGGTCGTCGCCTCGGAATGGCCCGGCGTGAAGGTGATCCCACACATGGACCTGGGCGCCTCGGACTCGATCTTCACCCGCGCCGCTGGGATTCCGAGCTACGGCCTCTCCGCCGTCTGGGGCGACGTCGACGACAATCGCGCCCATGGCCGCGACGAGCGCATCCGGGTCGACCGCTACTACGAGGGTGTCGAGTTCGCCTATCGCATCATGAAAGAGCTCGGCCGAGGCAAGTAGACCCTCCGTCCACCTCCGAACATCGCCCGCGCCAGACTCGAAATCCCCTGCTAGCTTGGGCGTGGGGGGATGAACAACAGGAGGGAGACGACCATGAAACTGGTCACAGTCGGGCTCGGCGCCATCTGCGCACTGGCCCTTTCGGCGGGCATGGCGGCGGCGGAAATGCAGCCCATTCCGAACCCGCCCGAAAAGCCCAAGGCCGCGGCCCACAAGCACAAGGCCAAGCACCACAAGGCCAAGCCCGCCGCCGAGAAGCCAGCGGCGGACAAGCCGGCCGAAAAGGCGGCGGAACCCGCCAAGAAGTAGTGACGTTCCGGCGGGCTGGGTCACGGCCCGGCTCGCCGGTCCCGATCGACAGGTTCGATCCAGATGCAAGAAAGGCGGCCCCAAGGACCGCCTTCGCCGCCTCTCTTGTGTTCGCGCGAAGCTTCGAAAAGCTCCGGAGGCGCCGCGGGGCCCCACGCCCCGGCGACCGAATTCGGTCACCGTCCCGACCTTTATCCGCCGGTAACCGAGGGATCGCAACGGCGACCTACTGAAATCGTGTCATTCGCGATCCGCCTGTGGTTTCGCAACCACAGCTCCGCTGCCCCGAAATGGCCTTTTTCCGAGCCATCTCGCGCCACACGCGAGGTGCAAGTTCACATCGTCGGCTGATCGGCATCCGGTCCGGAACCTGAACAGCCCCCCCAGCCCCACCGTATCGGTGAAGGTCGGCCGACATTTCCCAACGCCCGAGAAGCGTAGCGTCGGCGTCCCCCCAGCGCCGCCGCTTCGTTTTGCGCGTCAGACCGCGGCGGGCCCGGCTTCGTAGACCTGCATCTCCGTTCGCGAGGCCGCCAGGCCGCGCACGGCGCGGACGAAGTCCAGCGACGCCGCCAGGTCGAAATGGGCCCTCAGAGCCGACGCATCGGCCCATCGCTCCACGAACACCAGTTTCAGCGGATCCTCGCAGTCGACATGCAGGTCATGGCTGATGCAGCCCGGCTCGGCGCGGGACCGGCGCGAGTGCTCCAGGCCCAGCCGCCGCACCTCCTCGAACGTGTCCGGCCTCGCTCGGATCGTACCCGTCACGATGATCATCGGCGCTCCTCTTTTTTCGCGGCGAACCTACGCCATCGGAGGCTTCGGCTCGACACAGGCCGTTAAGCCGCGCAGGTTTAGGATTGCAAGCCGGGGTCCGGGCGCGCGAGCGTCCGTGCGCCGACCCGCGCCGAAGACCGCCCGAGACCGAAGCGAATGTTTTCCCATCCCCTGGCCGTCGCCCGCCTGGCCCTGCTGGTTCCATTGATCTGGCTCCTGACCGCGGGCGGCAGCTTCCACTACTGGGCCGGCCTTGTGGTCTTCCTGATGTGCGGCCTCGGCAGCCTCATCGAGGGCTACCTGCCCCGCAAGACGCCCCCAACCCGCGCCGGGGCCATGCTCGACACCATGGCGGAGCGGCTGCTCACCATCGTGGTGGTCGCCGGCTTGATCGCCTCCGGAATGCGCTCGGGCCTTGTGCTCGTGGCCAGCCTTATCCTGATCACCCGCGACGTCGTGGTGGCCTCGATCAACGAGGCCCTGCCGCAGCAGCAACTCGACATCCGGGTCGCCGGCCTGGAAAAAGGGCGCATCGCGTTCCAAATCCTGGGCTTCGGCTTCCTGATCGCCCCGGCTTTCCCGCTGCCGGACACGATGGTCTCGTCGCGGATCCTCGGCGGCATCGCCTTGATCATCGCCGGAGCCCTCGCGCTCATCACCCTCGTCGGCTACGGGCGCCGCGCGGCCCTGGCGTTCAAAACCCAGCCCTGACCCCTTCCGCAATCCCGTCCAACCGCTATGGTCGGCCCAACGACAAGACGCGGGGGGCGCATGGCGGCGAAGCAAACGGGCGGAGAAAAGCCCGTCTTTTCAGATGGCTACAAGCAGGTCGTGCTGGGCCTGCTGGTTACGGCCTACACTTTCAACTTCATCGACCGCACGATCATCGCCACCATCGGTCAAGCCATCAAGGCCGACCTCAAGATCACCGACACCCAGCTCGGCCTGCTCGGCGGGCTCTATTTCGCCCTGCTCTACACCTTCCTCGGAATCCCGATCGCGCGCCTTGCCGAGCGGTTCAGCCGGGTCAACATCATCGCGATCGCCATCGTGGTCTGGTCCTGTCTCTTATACACATCTCCGAGCCCACGAGACTAGGCATGATCT
>CAMFIW010000095.1 GCA_945952355.1 uncultured Phenylobacterium sp.
GACCACAGGAGGCCCAGGCTGGTCACCCATCCGTCGACACCCTCGCCGCCGGAGGCCAGGAAGCCGAGGGGCAGGAACAGCTCAAGCTCGCGCAGGGCGTTGCGGGCGAAGACCGCGTCGGCCGTCAGTCGCCCGCCGTTTCGGGCGATGACGCGGAGCTTCATCACGCGCTTGCCCGGGGTCGCCGCGCCGGGGCGAAGCTCGAAGCCGGTGAAGTAGAAGTTCCGCAATAGGAAGAAGCCCAGCAGCCAGACGACCGCCACCATTTCCGGGATTTGGCTCCCAGCGCCCCAGGCGATGGCAAGGCCCAGCAATGTGAAGACCACCAGGGCCGCGACGATTATCAGCAGGTCGATGACCAGGGCCGCCGCGCGATCGGAGACCTCGCCCAGTTTCAGGCGCAGATCGACGCCTTCGGGCGTAACGAATTCCCGCTCGGCCCGGGCGATGTCGTGCGGTGACGAAACGGGACGCTGCTGGCGGACTTCGCTCATCTCGCCGACGGCTCCGGCCGGGGGAGGTAGAAGTAGACGCCCCAGACGAGGGCGGTGCTCGCCGCCACCGCGTAGCGGATCCAAGTGACCTGGATGAGCTGGCGGGCGAAGCCTTCCAGCAGGCCGGCCACGAACAGCATGAGAACAACGCCGACCATCACCGTCGCCGCGCGCCGCCCCGCCGCGGCGATCGCCTCGGTGCGGGAGGCCTGGCCCGGGAACGCGGCCGCCCAACCGATCGCGAAGCCTGCCGCTCCGGCCAGAGTGACTGCGAATAGCTCTGTGACGCCATGGATGAACAGCCACCCTCCCGCCTCGACGCCCAGACCGCGCGAGATGAACAGGCTGAGGAAGGCGCTGAGCATGGCTCCGTTGAATGACATCAGCGCGGCAGTGGGTACGCAGAAGGCGAAACCCAGCGCGAAGGCGAAGATGGCGATCTGCGCGTTGTGCGTGAACAGGAAGGTGGCCAAGGCGGATAGCCCCTGGTCAGTCGTCTGCGGCTTGAACAGGGTCTCGCGCAGAAAGGCGGCCGAAGCCGTGGGGTCGCGCCCCGCGGCCAGCTCGCGCGGCACGAAGGAGAAATACCAGTCGGGATCCTGGCGGATCAGCACCATGGCCACGATCACCCCCGCCACGCCGATCGCGGTTGCCACCAGGGTCTCGCGCCACAGGCCGCGGACGGCCGCTGGCCAGTCGTGCCGGAAGAAGCGACCGATCCGCTCCCAGAGGCTGGTTCGCGCGCCGTACACCACGAAATAGGCCCGGGTGCAGAGGCTTTCGAGGTAGTCGGTTAGCCCTTGGTCCAAGGAGATCGAGCGCGCCACCGAGAGCGACGACAGCGCCTGACGATACAGGACCGGAATCTCCAGGAGCTGGTTTGAGGAGAGTCGATCGGGCGAGCCCCCCTCCACCCGCGACAGGAGCCATTCGAGCCTGCGCCAGTCAGCCTCGCGCTCTTCCCGGAACCGGTGGCTCTTCAGCTGCAGCTCGGCCATGTCCCTCTCCTACAGGAGCTCGCGACGCTTGGCGTCGAGATAGGAATTGACCAGGTCCGGCCCGAGCCGACCCACGGGCGCCTCGACCACCTGGGCCCCGGCGCGACGCAGGCGGCCGATCACCACCTCGCGCTGCTGCAACATGGTCCCGGCGATCACCGCGCGGGAGACGTCGTCCGGCTCGCCGGGCGGCCGGTCGACCAGGCTCTCCAGCTCCTCGTCGCGCATCACCACGAACAGGACAAGATGGGTCTGCAGGAGGCGGGTCACGTTCTCCAGCATCAGCTCGGCGCTGGTCGGGTCGGCGAAGTCGGTGAACACCACCACCAGGGCGCGGCGGTTGAGTTGCCCCTGCAGCGTCGTCAGGCCAAGGGTGAAGTTGGTCTCCTCGGTGGAGTAGTCAATACTGGCGGCCAGTCGCTGGAGCAGCGGAAAAGCGCCCGCGCCGGAGGTCACCCCGCTCGACAGCCGCGGCCGCGAGTCGAAGGCGAACAGTCCCACCCGGTCGCCGAGCTTGAGGCTGACGAAGGCCAGCAGCAGGGCGGCGTTGATCACATGGTCCACGCGCGGCAGGCCGGCGACCGGGGCGCACATCAGCCGCCCTGTGTCCATGGCCAGGATGATCGGATGGTTGCGCTCGGCGCGGTACTCGCGGCCGACCAGCTTGCCGTGCCGGGCGCTCTGCTTCCAGTCGATGGAGCGCAGGTCCATGCCGGTCTGGTATTCCCGCAGCGCGTGGAACTCGGTCCCCTCGCCGGTCTCGATCTGGGCTTTCACACCCAGGGCCGCGTCGCGAGCGAACAGGCGGAGCGCCTCGTCGCGGATGCTCTGGATGTTCGGCGTCACCGGCCGAACGAGGTCCGGCTCCTCCCGACGCTGCACCCAGGCCAGGCCCAGCGGCCCGCGCCAGCGCGCCCACAGGCTCTCGAACCTCGCCTCGCCGCGGCGCACCGGCCTCAGGCCGATGCTCGCCTCGCCGGATCGGCCTTCGAGCTTCAAGACCTGGCGCGGCGCCTCCACGACCAGGCGGTCGTTCACGCCGAGGGCCAGTTCCAGGCTCCGTGGAGCGGCGCCCTCGAACCTCGCGCTGAGCCGCGCCTCCGCTCGGCCTCCGACGCCCAGGCTCGCCGGCGCGGCGAGGTCGAGGGTCAGCCGGCGGGGCGAGGCGGCGAGCCAGGCGTCGGCCAGCATCAGGGCCACCACCGCCAGCGCCCATCCCGCCCCGAGCGTCCAAAGGTGCGGCGCGGCGAGGCCCACGGCCACCACGACCGGGGCGCCCGCGAAGGCCAGCACGATGGCGCGGCGGGTGGGATAGATCATCGCGGGGCTTCGACCTGCTCCACGAGGGCGGCCACCACCTGGTCGGCCTGGCGGCCTTCGATCTCGGCGGCAGGCGACAGGATCACGCGGTGGCACAATGCCGGCAGGGCGAGCGCCTTCACATCGTCGGGGATCGCGTAGTCGCGCCCGTCGAGCACGGCGCGGGCGCGGGCCGCCAGCGCCAGCATGGCCGCCCCGCGAGGCGAGGCGCCGCTCTGCAGGTCGGCGGTCTCGCGGGTGGAGCGCACCAGGTTCAGCACGTATTCGACGATCTCCGCGCTGAGCCGCACGCTGGCCACCACCTCGCCCGCCTGGCGAATCCAGGCGGCGTCGGCGACGCGGTTCACGCCGAGGGCGGCGGGATCGGCCTGGCCGCTTCGCGTGCCATGGCTGGCGATGATCTCGCGCTCCTCCTCGCGGCTCGGATACTGCAGCACCTGCTTGAACAGGAACCGGTCGAGCTGGGCCTCGGGCAGCGGATAGGTGCCCTGCTGCTCCAGCGGGTTCTGGGTCGCCACCACCATGAAGCGGTCGCTGAGCGGATGGGACTTGCCGTCCAGCGTGACCTTGCGCTCCTGCATGGCTTCCAGCAGGGCGGCCTGGGTCTTGGGCGGGGTGCGATTGATCTCGTCGGCCAGCAACAGGTCGCAGAACACCGGGCCCGGATTGAGCGTGAAGCTGCTGGTCTGGAAGTTGAACAGATTGGCCCCGACGATGTCGGCCGGCATCAGGTCCGGCGTGAATTGAACACGGCCGAAGTCCAGGTCGAGGGTGTGGGCGAAGCACTGGGCCAGGAAGGTCTTGGCCGTGCCCGGCGGCCCCTCCAGCAGGACGTGGCCGCCGGCCAGGAGGGCGGTCAGCATCAGGTCGACCGTCTCGGCCTGGCCGATCACCGCCTTACCGATCTCGGCCCGGATGGCCAGAGCCTTGTCCTTCACTTCAGCGACGGTCACGCGTCATCTCCGACTTCCAGTGAAACAGTCTGGCGGCGACCCCGAGGGTTTCGCCGCGCGAGCGGGCGGCTCCAGCCGCGGTCTTGAGGGCGTCCAGCGTATCGGTGGGCCTACGCCGGCGCTCCAGGCCCGCGAGCCGGGCAGCGCGGTCACTTGCGCCGCCGTCGCGTTCGCCCACCGCCCGCGCGGTACGGGCCTCGATCAGGGCGGCGTAGGCCGGGGCGAGCTCATGCTCCTTGTGGGCCGCCCGGATCAGGTCGGCCGAGGTGTCGATCAGGGCCCGCTTGCCCAGCGCGAAGGCGCGGCCGCCGGACACGGCGGGTCCGAACCGCGCCACGGCGTGGAAACCCATCAGGATCGCCGCCGCCAGGGCGCACAGCGTGGCGCCCAGCATCGGTGGCTCGAAGACCAGACGCAGGATGCTGCGCGACCGCTCGAAACCGTTGAGCGATACGTCGAAGGCCACGCCGTGCTCGCCGCGAAGGCGGTCGAGGATCGTCATCCCGACCCGTGCGGTGTCGAGGTTCTTGAGGCCCTGGGTGTTGAGGAGGTCGGGGTCGGCCAGGACGGCGACCCGGCTGTCGCGCCAGACCGCCAGCACGATGCGGTTTTCGTCGTCGACCAGGATCGGCCGCCAGTCCTTGCCGGACAGGGTCTGAAGCTGGTCGATCGGGCCGAGCGGCCAGACGTCCTGGCCCGCTGCGGGGCTGACCACGTCACGCAGCCTTGGGGAGCTGACGCCGGTTCTCCTGTGCAGGAAGCTGGACTCGTCGAGGGACTTCGCCGGGGCCGCGCCAAGGCCGTTGGACATGATCGTCGCCTTGCGCACCCAGCCGCGATGGGCCGCGTCGGGCGCCGCTTGCCACTTGGGCAGCACGATCAGCATTGGGCTCGTGCGATCATAGGCCTCGAGGGCCGCCGACTTGACCTCCGGGCCTGGCGTCAGGACCCGCAGGGCCCCATCCTGGCCGGATCGTAGCAACGGCGAGCGGCTGATGACGACCGGCGCGCCCTCGGCCTGCAGCAGCCGCACGGCGCCGGCGTAGCCGATCGCCGACTTCGACAGGGCGTGGGCCCCGCCATCGTCTCCGCTGCGCAATTCGGGCGCGTACACCGACAGCACCACGAAGGCCGAGAAGGCGAAGACGCCGACCACCACCAGGCCGATCATGGTGCGCGGCGAGAAGGCCAGTCGTAGGGACGACGCCGGCTCGCTCACGTCCAACGCTCGGCCAGGGCGAAATCGTGATAGGCGCGCCGGCAGGCCGCGAAGCCGTCGGCGTCGACCGGGCGGCCGCCGAACAGGCTGCGCTCGACCACCTGGGCGATGGAGGCGAAGGCGCCTCGCGCCTCGGCGGGCATGGCGTCAAGGCGGGCCAGGTCTCGGCTGGTCAGGGCCGGCCGGACCACGCCAGGCCGAAGGTCGGAGAAGTCGTCGATGCTGCGCGCCAGCAGCAGGTGGGCGGCCTCGGCGAAACGACCCTCGGCGGCCAGGGCGTCAGCATCCGAGAGCAGGGCGCGGGCCCGGGCTGCGGCCGGCCGCCAGGGCTGTTCGCCGTCAATGAGGTTGGCGGGCCTCGCCTTGTCGCCGGGGCGGATGCGGATGAGGTCGCGAACGAGGAACCAGGCGATCAGGCCGACGGCCAGGGCCAGCCCCGCCCAGAAGACGTATTTCATCGCCGGGGCGACCGCGACGAAGGCCTTGCCCAGGGCGTTCATCAGGTTGGCCAGCCAGTCCGGCGGAGGCGGAGGCGGCTCATAGGCCGTGAAGTCGAATTGAAGATCCTTGGCGGCCAGCAGCTTGGCGTGCGCCGCCGCCAGGCTCTTCTCCGCGGTGTCGGCCGCATCACTCAAACCGCGGCTCCCCCAAACGCCCGCTACGCCAACCTCAGGTGGCGATGACCCCGACTGAACGCTAGCGGGAAAGCGCGGCCGCGCCCAGCAGGAATCCCAGCTCGAACATCTGCTCGACGGCGCCCAGGACATCGCCGGTCTGGCCGCCGATCAGTCGACGGGCCGCAAGCGCGGGGCCTAGGGCCAGCAGCGCGCCGACCGCAACCCCCGCCCCGCTCCAGCCCAGTGACAGCAGGCCGAGCGGCCAGGCGGCGAGGACCAGGCCGACCGTCACCTCGGCCGTCGAGATGCCGGTCGGCGAGGGCTTCCATTTCGAGAGATCCAACCCCCGCGCATAGGGCAGGACCGCCATGGCGATCACCGCCGCGCCGCGCGCCAAGCCGTGGGCGGCGAGCAGGGTCAGGGCTCCGGCGAGCGGCGGAAGGCTGGCCAGGGCGGCGACCTTCAGGGCCAGGGTCAGGCCGAGCGCCAGGGCGCCGTAGGCGCCGATCCGGCTGTCCTTCATGATCTCCAGGCGGCGCTCGGCGGTCTGGCCTCCGCCCAGGCCATCGGCGGTGTCGGCGAGGCCGTCCTCGTGGAAACCGCCGGTCACCAGAACCCCGGTGGCGATCGCCAGCAGGGCCGCGACGGCGGGCGGCCAGACCTGGCTGGCGGCGAAGAACACGGCGGCGCAGATCGCGCCGACCAGCTGGCCGACCAGCGGAAAGAAGCGGGCCGAGCGGCTGATCCAGTCGGGATCGAAACCGCGGACCTGGGGAGCCGGTATGCGGGTCAGGAACTGGATCGCCACCAACAGCAGATCGAGCTGGCGGCGCAGCATCAGAGCCGGCCCGCCAGCACGTCGTCGAGGCTGGCCACCTCGCCGATCAGGCCTGCCGCCGCGCGGATGATGGGGATGGCCAGCAGCGCGCCCGTGCCCTCGCCGAGCCGCAGATCCAGGCTGAGCAAGGGCTCGACACCGAGGGCTTCGAGCAGGATCGCGTGGCCCTTCTCAGCCGAGCGGTGGGCGAAGATGCAGTAGTCGGCGCAGGCCGGCTCCAGCCGGATCGCGGCCAGGGCGGCGACGCTGGCGATGAAGCCGTCGACCACCATCGGCACCCGCGCCTCGGCGGCGCCGAGCACCGCGCCGGCCATCATGGCGATCTCGAAGCCGCCGAATTCCGCAAGGACGTCGCGGGGTTCGGCAGCCGCCGTTCGGGCGGCGGCCTGGTGCAGGACGGCGCGCTTGCGAGCCAGGCCCTCGGCGTCGTGACCGGCGCCCAGGCCAATGCAGTCGTCGAGCGGCGCGGGCGCCAGGCGGTGCAGGATCAGGGCGGCGGAGGCGGTGTTGCCGATGCCCATCTCGCCGATCGCCAGAAGCTCGGCGTTGCAGGACTTGGCGAGGCCCGCGCCGGCCTTGAGCGCCTGGTCCAGTTGGGCAATCGACATGGCCGGTTCGAGCGCGGCGTTGGCCGTTCCGCGGGCGATATTGTAGGCGATCAGGTGGGGGTGCTGGGGGAGCTCGGCGGCGACGCCCGCATCGATAATCGATATGTCGCAGCCCACGGCGCGAGCGAAGGCGTTGGCGCTGGCCTTGCCCGCCAGGAAGGTCGCGACCATGGCGGCGGTGACGTCGGACGGATAGGCCGAGACGGCGGACTGGTTGAGCCCATGGTCGCCGGCGAAGATCAGCAGGCGGGCGCGATCGCAGCGCGGATCTGGCCGGCCGGCGATCAGGGCGAGGCGCACGGCGAGGTCCTCGATGCGGCCCAGGGCGCCGGGCGGCTTGGCCTTGCCGTCGACCAGGGCGCGGAACTCGGCCTCGCGGGCGCGGTCGAGGGCGGCGATCATGCAGCCTCCAGGCCGGCGATGGCGGCAAGCGCCGGAATGTCGAAACTGTCGGCCAGGGACTTGGCGATGCGGTCGAGGGCCGCGTCGACACGGGCGGCCTGATCGACGCCGTTGGCGGCGACGCCGAGCTGGGACAGCAGGGCCGCGCGGGCCGCGCCGTGATTGAACAGGCCGTGGACATAGGCGCCGGCGATGCGCCCGTCGGCGGAGACGGCCCCCTCCCCCGCCCCGTCCTCGCGGATCAGCAGGGGGCGAGCGAGCGCCGGGCCGACGGTGCGGCCGACATGGATCTCATAGCCCTCGAAGGCGGCGCCGGAGACGAGGCGGCCACGCGTCGGGCGCAGCACCTTGTCGCCGGTCAGGACGGTCTCGAGGTCGAGCAGGCCGAGGCCGGGGGCCTCGCCGGGCGGGCCCTCCACGCCGTCGGGATCGGCGATGGTGCGGCCCAGCATCTGGAATCCGCCGCAGACGCCGAGCACGCGGCCGCCGCGGCGGACGTGGGCGGCGAGGTCGATATCCCAGCCCTGGGCGCGGAGGAAGGCGAGGTCGGCGAGCGTCGCCTTGGTTCCCGGCAGGATCACCTGGTCGGCGTCGCCCGGCAGGGGCCGGCCGGGCGGGACATAGGCGAAATCGACGCCCGGTTCGGCAGGTAAGGGGTCGAAATCGTCGAAATTGGCGATCCGGGAGAGCATCGGGACGACGATCCGCACGCGACCGGCCCCCTTTTCGCGCCGGTCCAGCACCAC
>CAMFIW010000096.1 GCA_945952355.1 uncultured Phenylobacterium sp.
CCACGGCGGCGATCGCCGCCTTGTCGGCGACGAGCGTGGTGGCGACGGCGAGCTATCTGCGCGCCGAGCGGGCCCAGGCGGAGGCGCGCGCGCGGTTCGACCAGGTGCATGGCGCGGCGCGATACCTGCTGTTCGACCTGGGTGACCGCCTGGAGCGCCAGCCGAGATCGCTGGCCTTGCGCGCCGAGGTGGCGAAGGTCTCGCAGTCCTATCTCGACCGGCTGGCGCGCAGCCCCGGCGCGCCGGACGCCGTGCGCGCGGAATCGGCGCGCGGCCTGCTGCTGCTCGCCGAACGCCAAGGCATGCCGGGCCGGCCGAACCTGGGCCAGTCCGATCAGGCCAAGCGCAACCTAGCCACGGCCTACGACCTGGCGAAGGGACTGCCGGGCGCCGAGGGGCGCAGGCTGCGAGCCCAGACCCGGCTGGACCAAGCCCATCTCGTGGTGATGGTCGACAACGACTTCGACGCCACGGAGCGCCTGCTCGCGGACGCCCGGGCCCTGATCTTCGATGCGGCGGCGCCGATCCCGGACCTGCAGGGCGACTGGTACGCCGAGATGGCGGGGCTGCGGCAATGGCAGGGGCGCTACGACGAGTCGCTGGTCGCGGCGCGGCAGGGCCTGGCGGCGCCGCGTCCGACCCAGCCGCGCGATGCGATGATCCGAGAGGCGAACCTGCAGGACCTGCTGGCCGAGACAACCTACTACGCGGGCCACCCCGAGGAGGCGATCGCGCCCTATCGTCGGCGGATGGCGATCCTGGAGTCGGCGGCGGGGCGGTGGCCAGACGATCCGCGCGTGGCGCGGCTGCTGCCGCGGTCGCGGTGGGCGCTTGGCCTGACCCTGCTGGACGTGGGGCGCGCGGCCGAGGCGGCGCCGATCCTGGCCAAGGGCGTGGCGGAGGCCCGCGCCATCGCGGAGTTCGACCCCGCCGACGCGGACGCCGCGCGCGCCTCCGAGATGCTGGACGATTCCCAGGCCCAGACCTTCGCGGCCCTGGGCCGGCCACAGGCGGCGATCCCGATCCTCGCACGCACGGTGGAGCGGCGGCGCGCGCGGATGCTGCGCGAACCTCAGGTGACCATGCACACGCGCGACTACGCCGTGGCGTTGCTTTCGCTGGCGGATATCGAGGCCCAGGCAGGGCTGGTCGCCACGGCCTGCGGGCGATACGAGGAGGGCGAGGCGGTGTTCGCCGCCCTGCGCCGGTCGGGCCGCCAGACGGCGCTCGACGACACCAGCAGCCTGAAACTCCTGCGCGAGGCGGAGGCCAAGTATTGTCGCGGCGTCAAGCCCGCCAAGGCTCCGCGTTCCGGTTGACGGACGCGGAGCCCCGGCGCGGCCTCAGGCCGCGGTCGCGAAACGGCGGGATCGGATCGCGGCGCCCGCCAGGCCGAAGCCCAGGATCATCATCGCCCAGGTCGCGGGCTCCGGAACGCCGCCGCCGCCGCCGCCCGGGTCGATCGGACCGGCCACCGACGACAGGAACAGGCCCGAGGCCGAGGTGTAGCTGAGGCCGGTCGGCAGGGGGCCAAAGCCGAACTTGGCCGTATGACCGAAATCGCAACTGTCGCCCGAGCGGCAGCTCACATTGAGCAGGGCCTGGAGCCCCAGGGTCGATTCGCCCGCCGGGATCAGGATAGTGGTCGAGATCAGGGCGCCGATTTCGCCGAAGGATTCGGTGTGCCAGTGGCCGGAATCGCCGAAGACCGGAATCAGGCCGCCCCAGGAGGCGATATTGTAGACGCCATCCAGGTCGTTCCAGAAGGCCGAGACCTGGTCGCCGACGCCCGCGCCGTCCGCCGCGAAACGAAGATTGCCGCAGGAGCCGCAGCCGGCGACCAGCAGGCTGCCATATCCGCTGCTGGAGGGGCTGAGCGGCGTCTGGGTGACCACGCCGCCCTCGAAAGTGAAGGTCAGGCCGAGCGCCAGGTCGCCGCCGGTGGTGTTGGTGAAGTAGAGGGTGTCGGCGATCTTGGCCGACACGTCGCCGCCCGGAGTGCCGAAGTTGTCCGGCCCGGTGGTGAGGACCGAGGCCTTCATCGTGCCCTCGGCCAGGCTGGCGGAGCCATGGGCCGTGGCGGTGATCGGCTTGTCGCCGGAGTTGCCGGGGATGTACGCGTCGCCCGAGACGCCGGCCAAGGCGCCCGCGGAGCTCGCCGAGCCGCCCGACCCAATATTGAGATAGGTCTGTGTCCCGTTGGTGTTGTTGACGTTCGAGCCGGCGACGTGGGGGCCCTGGTGGGCCATGACGTTGACGCTGATGTCCGACGTCGGCGCGTAGATCACGATCGGGTCGGCGGCCTGCGCCTGGCCCGCGGCCAGGATCGCGCAGAGCGCGGCCCCGGCCAGGTAAGCTTTCTTCCACATACGCAAATCTCCTTCGCAAACCCCCGCCGGGCCACGCGGCCCGGTCCCCGGGAGATCCGGGTCGGAAGGAGAGGCGCAAAGCGCGGACGAAGCGGGCCACGCGCTGGAAACAATTTTTTAACCCGGTCAGTAGCCGCGGCGGCGGTCCCAGGCCCAATGGCCCTCGCCATGACCGCCGGTGCTGGCCCAACGGGCCTCCTCGGCCTTGTATACATATTGCTCGGCGACCAGCCACGCCTTCATCGGGCGCAGGCAGCCCAGGCAGCCGACGATGAGGGCGGGAAAGACCGTGGCGAACTGCAGCCAAAGCGGCGGGTCGAAGACCACGGTGGCCCAAGCCCACACCCCGATCACCAGGATGCCAACGCCGCTCATCACGAAGAACGCCGGGCCGTCGGCCGGATCCGCGAACGAGAAGTCGAGGCCGCAGCGGTCGCACGCCGGGGCGAGCTTGAGGAAGCCGCCGAACAGCTTGCCCTCGCCACAGCGCGGACAGCGGCAGCGCAGGCCTGACGAAAGGGTCGAGGGCGTGTCGGGGACGTCGCCGGGCATCGGGATGCGCCTTCCATACAATACGGATTTGACTACATACAATGTGTGTATATTGTATGCACCATGAGCGGAAATGCAAGTGCGGGCGAAGCCTGGCTCGCGCGCGTGCGGCGCGGCGCGGGTCCGATCTACCTTGCCCTGGCGGAGGCGCTCGAGGCGGCGATCCGGGAGGGCGAGTTGCAGCCGGGCGACCAGCTGCCGCCACAGCGGACGGTGGCCGAGCGCCTGGGCGTCGACTTCACCACCGTGACGCGGGCCTATGGCGCGGCGCGCAGCCGCGGCCTGGTGGAGGGCGCGGTCGGACGAGGCACGTTCGTGCGGGCCCAGGCCGACGAGGACGAGACCGGGCGGATCGACCTCTCGATGAACCTGCCGCCGCCGCCGCTCGGCCTGTCGCTGGCCGGCCTGATCGGGGAAACCTCCGCCCAGGTGTTGGAGCGGACCGATACGGCGACCCTGATGGCCTATCACCCCGGTGCTGGTACGCTGGGCCAGAAGGTGGCGGCGGCGGCCTGGCTGGAGCCGGTGTTGGGCGAGGTCGCGCCGGAGAAGCTGATGATCTGCGCCGGCGCCCAGGCGGGGCTGTCCGCGGTGATGGCCGCGGTCGCGAGACCGGGGGCGGCGGTGATCTGCGAGCCGCTGACCTATCCCGGCATGATCGCCATTGCGCGCGCCCAGGGGCTGCGGCTGGTCCCCTGCCCCGTCGACGATGAGGGCTTCGCGCCGGAGGCCCTGGCGAAGGCCTGCGCGTCCGAACGGCCGGCGGCCATCTATGTGATCCCGACCCTGCAGAACCCGATGGCGACGACGATGAGCGAGCCGCGCCGCCGCGCCGTCAGCGAGGTCGCACGCCAGGCGGGCGTCTGGATCGTGGAGGACGATCCCTACAGCCGGCTGCTGGAGGCGCCGCCACCGGCCCTGGCGTCGATCGCACCGGAGCGGACCTTCCATGTTGCGACCCTGTCCAAGGCCATCTCGCCGGGCCTGCGAATCGCCTACCTCGCGGCGCCGGAGGGCATGGGCGAGGCTGTGGCCGCGACCCTGCGGGCGGGATCCCTCATGGCCGCGCCGCTGATGAGCGCGGTGGTGGCGCGCTGGATCCGCGAGGGCGCCGCGGAAGCCCTGCTGGCGGGCGTGCGGACGGAAGCCCGCGCGCGGCGCGAGATCGCCGCACGCATCCTGCCCAGTGCGAGCGGCGGCCGCGACGGCCTGCATGTCTGGCTCGACCTTCCGGCGCGGCGGCCGGCGGAGACTCTGAGGCTGGCCGCCCAGCGTCGCGGCCTGTCCCTGGTGGCTGCGGAAGACTTCGCGGTGGGGAAGGCGCGCCCCGACGGTGTGCGGATCTCGCTGGGCGCCGCCTCCAAGCGGGCCGTGCTGGAACAGGCTCTGGGCGTGATCGCCGATCTGCTCGCCAGGCCGCCGGAGAGAGTGGGGGGCTAGCGCCTCCCGCCACTGGTTGCGGCCTCCCCGGACCGATGAGATAATGCAACTGGTTTTCCTGGAGACCCCACTTGAGCGAAGCGCATCGATCCGGCTGTCCGATCAACCTGACCCTGGAGGTCCTGGGCGATCGCTGGAGCCTGCTGGTCCTGCGCGACATGATGTTCGGCGACCGTCGGCACTTCCGGGAACTCCTGTCGCAGTCGGAGGAAGGCATCGCCTCAAACATCCTGGCCGACCGGCTGAAGCGGCTGATGGCGGCGGGGATCATCACCCGCGCCGACGATCCGACCCACAAGCAGAAGGCCATCTACAGCCTGACCGAGGCGGGGGTCGGGCTGGTGCCGCTGTTCGCCCAGATGGGGGCCTGGGGCCGCCGCTGGCGGCCGGTGACGGAGGAGTTGTCGATCCGCGCCCAGCTGCTCGAGGAGGGCGGCCCGCCGATGTGGGATTCCTTCATGGACGAACTGCGCAGCCTGCACCTGGGCGCGCCGATGAAGGGGCCTTCGGTGCGCCAGGCGTTGCAGGAGGCCTATCTGGCGGTGGTGGCGAAGAACGCGGCGGCTTGATCGCCGGCGATCCAGGGGCCTAACTCGCGGCAAGCGAGGGCGGGAGGACGCGATGCGGCGGATCGGGATCGGACTGGCGCTGGCCTGCGCGCTGTTGGCCGGCGGAGCGGGCCCGAAGCCGGCTTTCGAGACGCCGATCGCCAAGGGGCCCCATCCGTGGACCCACGCCCGGTTCGACGACGCGCCGGACAAGTTCTCTTTCGCAGTGGTGAGCGACCTGGAGTCCGGCTACCGGCCGGGCGTGTTCGAGGTGGCGGCGGCCCAGCTCGCCCTGCTGCGGCCGGCCATGATCCTGACCATCGGGGACATGATCGAGGGCGGCAGCGAGGACGAGGTCCTGCTGAACAAGGAGTGGGACGAATTCGACGCGCGGTTGGCCAAGACCCCGGCGCCCTTCTTCCACGTGCCCGGCAACCATGACATGACCAACCCGACCCAGCGCAAGGTCTGGGAGGCGCGCTACGGACCCCGCTATTCCTGGTTCGGCTATAAGGGCGTGCTGTTCCTATTGCTGGACACGGAAGACTATCCCACCGCGGCCATGCAGGAGCTCTACAAGCAACGCGCCGACTACCTGGCCTTGAGGACCAAGGACCCCAAGGCCGCCACCGCCCTGCCCTACACGCAGCGCCAGGAGAGCCGAGTCGGCGCGATCGGGCCCGCCCAGAGCGCCTATTTCGAGAAGGCGATCGCCAGCCATCCGAAGGCGCGCTGGACCTTCCTGCTGATGCACAAGCCTGCCTACTGGCGCGACGACGACCAGGGCCTGAGGCGGATCGAGGCGGCCCTGAAGGGACGGCCCTACACGCTGCTCAACGGCCACCTACACCGCTATTCGTACGCCGAGCGGAACGGGCGTGACTACATCATGCTGGGCACCACCGGCGGCGAGCGGGCCTTCGACGGCTCGGAAGGCGCGATGGACCACATGCTTTGGGTGACCATGACCAAGGACGGCCCGCAGATCGCCAACCTCAAACTGAGCGGCGTCCTGGACAAGACCGGCCACATCCCGGCCGACGGAGACAAGCTGTGCCTGGAGCACGGCGCCCCGCCATGCCCGGCGCCCAAACCCTAGGCGTCCAGCACTGTTGCAGGCGCAACCATCCGCGTTCGGCCGCGACGCATTTCCGTCTCCGTTCCGACGATCAAAACTGCTAGACGCTGACCTTGGGACACCGCCGACGCTTCGCGCGCCGGCGTTTCGGGAGAGGAGACGGGCGCCTTGATGCCATCCCCTGGGGCGGGCATCCGCGGTCAGCGGAGCCTACTGCGGCAGATCCGCGAGGCCTTGGCCTCTGGCGGACCGGCCCAGGCGCGACTGGACATGGTCGTGCGCATCATCGCCCGCTCGATGGTCGCCGAGGTTTGCTCGCTCTACATGCGCCGGGCGGCCGGCGACATGGAGCTGTTCGCCACCGAAGGCCTGGACCCCGACGCCGTCCACGTCACGCGGATGAAGCCCGGCGAGGGCCTGGTCGGCGAAATCATGCGGCAGGGCCGACCACTCAACCTGTCGGACGCCCCGAACCATCCGGCCTTCTCCTACCGACCCGAGACCGGCGAAGACCCGTTCCATGCGTTCATGGGCGTGCCCTTGCTGCGCGGCGGCCGCGCGATCGGGGTGCTCGTGGTCCAGAACCGCACGACGCGGGTCTATTCCGACGACGAGGTCGAGGACCTGCAGATCGTCGCCATGGTGCTTGCCGAGATGGTGGCCGGCGGCGAGCTGGCCAGTGAAGGCCCCCTGAAGAACATTGACCTGGTGCCGCAGAAGCCCGAGCGCATGAAGGGCGCGCGGTTCGCGGACGGCCTGGCTCTGGGGGTGGCGGTGCTGCATGAGCCGCCGGTGGCGCCGAGCCAGCTCCTGGCCGAGGACGTCATGGCCGAGGACGCCCGGCTGAAGACGGCGATCAGCGGCCTGCAGGCTCAGATCGACAACATGCTGGAGGGGCAACACGGCCTGGTCGAGGCCTCCTACGAGGTGCTCGAGACCTACAAGATGTTCGCCCACGACCGGGGCTGGAACCGCAATCTCGAGGACGCGGTGCGCAACGGACTGACCGCCGAGGCCGCGGTTGAGCGGGTGCGCTCCGAGCACCGCGCCCGGCTGGGTCAGGCGCGCGATCCCTATCTGCGCGAGCGGCTGCACGACTTCGAGGACCTGGCCGACCGGCTGCTGCGCCACCTGTCGGGGGACGGCAACGCCGCCCGCGACCTGCCTGACAACGCCATTCTGATCGCCCGCAACCTCGGTCCGGCCGACTTGCTGGAATACGACCGCACCAAGCTGAAGGGCCTTCTGCTCGAAGAGGGCTCCCAGGCGAGCCACGCGGCGATCGTAGCCCGAGCACTGGACATCCCTTGCGTCGGCCGCCTGCAGGGTCTGCGCGACAAGGTCTCGGAAGGCGATCCGGTGATCGTCGACGCCGAGACGGGCGAGGCCTATCTGCGCCCGCGGGTCGATGTGGTGAAGGCGCTGCAGGCCCGGCTGGAGGTGCGCCTGCAGCGGCGCGCCGAGTTCGCGAAACTGCGCGAGACCCCGGCCTTCACCCGGGACGGCGGCAAGATCCACCTGATGATGAACGCCGGCCTGGACGTCGATCTCGACATCCTGGGCGAGACCGGGGCGGAGGGCATCGGCCTGTTCCGCACCGAGTTCCAGTTCATGGTGGCCGAGGAGATGCCGCGCCTGGAGGCCCAGGCGGCGCTCTATGGCCGGGTGATGGACGCCGCCGGCGACATGCCGGTGACCTTCCGCACCCTGGACCTCGGCGGCGACAAGGTGCTGCCCTATCTGGAGGCCGAACGGGAAGACAACCCCGCGCTCGGCTGGCGGGCGATCCGCATGGGCCTGGATCGTCCGGCCCTGCTGCGTATGCAGATCCGGGCGCTCATCAACGCCTCGCGCGGGCGCCCGCTGAAGATCATGTTCCCGCTGGTCGCAAGCGTGGATGAATTCCGGGCCGGGCGCGCAATGGTGGACACCGAGATCGCCTGGGCTCAGCGGCGTGGCCGCCCCGCGCCCTCTCGCCTGGACGTGGGCGCCATGATCGAGGCCCCATCGGTCATCTGGCACCTCGACGCCCTGCTGCCCATGACCGATTTCGTCAGCGTCGGGACCAACGACCTGACCCAATATCTGTTCGCCGCCGACCGGGGGAACCCGCGGGTTTCGGACCGCTACGACTTCCTGTCGCCCCCGAGGCGGCGGGCCCTGGAGA
>CAMFIW010000097.1 GCA_945952355.1 uncultured Phenylobacterium sp.
GGCGTAGAGCGCGCAGATCACGTGCAGGCGGCTTCGGATTTTGGGCGGCTCGGCAGTCGAATAGAGCAACGGAAACTCCCTCGCCGGCAGGTCGTCATCATCGTCCCAGACGTCGTGGTCGTCCGGCGTCTCCATCAAGGCCATTTGCGGCACGGTCACTTCCCCCAGTTTGAATTTCGGTCAGGCGACCAGGGCCGCCTCGCGACACCGCAGGCCGTTCACCCGAACGTCGGCCTGGCCGATGTGCAGCCCGGCCATGTCCTCGACGGCGTTCAGAACCCCGTCCAGCGGGGCGGCGATGGTTCCCAGGGTGGAGGCCGTCGAGTTGCTGATGGCGGGCGCGCCCAGCCCAAGCCCCAGCCCCAGCACGCTGACATTGAGGTTGAGTCCGCTCACGAGGCTGACGGCCGTCGCCTGGACCAGGTCGGTCGTGGAGACCGTCTTGATGGTCCCGCCGTCGATATCGGCCCGCGAGAACCTGACAGGCGTCGCCGACATGCCGCCGAGCTTTACGTCGGCCATGCCGGTCACCTTGGCGAGGTTCAGGTCGACGATCTTCGCCGGGGACAGGGACATCGCCGCGCTGAAGTCGTTCAGCTTAGTGGTGTCGAGGTCGGCGATCGCCGCCTCCCCGAGGCTCGGCTTGACGTTCAGGGTGACCCCCTGGTTGGCGGTGGTCGTCGGGCAGTCGATGCTTGAGATCCTCGCCTCGCCGGACGCCGCTTCGATGAAGACCGGGAGCCGCACCGGCTGCACGCCAAGGCCGCTGAGCGCCGACAGGGCCTTGGCGTCGGCATAGAGACGCGTCTGGGCCGTGCGCACCACGGCCGTGCCATCGCTCGCCACCGTGATCCAAGGCGAGTTGGCGGGCCTTTGTCCGATCGCCAGGTAGACGTCGACGTCCGCCAGACCGGGCACGGTCGCGCCGAGGTCAAGTTTCACCTGCCGCCCGCCTTGCGAGAGGGTCAGCACCGCCTGGGACAAGGCCAGGGCGCCGGCCTTCACGGTGGCCCCGCTGCCGCCGGATATATGATCCTGGTTGTCGTAGGGCCCGAGGTCGATGAGTTGGCCGAGCTGGACGCTCCGGCTGTTTCCCGCCGCCGTAGCGAGTTTCCGCACGGCCGTCGCCGCCTGGCCCGATCCGCTCAGGTCCAGTTGATCCGCCAGCGTGCTGAGGGCCGAGCCCGTGCCAATCTGGGCGTTGAGCGCCTGCTCGAAGGAGGCGCCCTGCAACTGGGCCGTGGTGCGAAGGGCGTCCGAATAGCTCAGGAGGTCGACATCCGAGCTGAGAAGCGCGTTGTAGTCCATCACCGACAGCGAGACCGTGCTGCCGGCGAGCCCGCTCAGGACCTGATTGGCCAGCCCCCCCTGCAGGGAGGCGAGCCGCGTGCCGATCGAGAACGCGGCGAGCTGGGCGCGCGCCGCGGTGGCGTAGCGGCTGATCGCGAAGCTCGGCTTGCCCAGCAGCGCCTGTGCGAAGAACAGGTCCGCCTGCCCCATGATCCGCACCTTGACCGCCGTCGCATTGTTCGGGCCCGGGACGAACCTCTGGCCGGACGGGATGCTTGGGTCGGCGCTGTACGATCCCGTAGTCACGACCGCGGTCAGGCCCGCCAGATTGGCGTCGGCCGTCGCCTGGGCGGCGGCCTGGGCATTGTCCAGGTCGCGCGCGGCCGCGATGGCCGCCAGATCCGCGATCCCCTGCAACTGGCGCGACTTCAGGAACACGGCGCCGACGTCGACGGCGAGGGCGCAGAAGCCCAGGAGCACCGCGGCGCTGCAGGCCATGAGAACGGCGATCCCGCCTTCCCGATCGCGCAGCATGGAGGCGCGTCGTTGCATCAGTAGCCTCCCAGCCGCACCACGGCCTGCCGCCGGATCAGCGTCGGCGGCATGGGGATCAGGCCGCTCAGCGACCAGAAGGGGGACCCCGCCGCGTCATAGGCCACGGAGATCGCGAGCTCCTGGTTCTGGTTGGACAGCGACAGTTGGGCGGAGGCCGGCTTGAGATAGGCGTAGGTGGCCAAGCCAGAGGTCAGGGCCCCCTGCGCGAGGCTCTGCCGCTCGGTGTCGTTCAGCCCCGCCACCGCGGCTCGCGCGCTGTCGTTGGCCAGCTGTTGCACCGCGTGCGCGATCCAGAAATAGCCACCGTAGGCCACGATGCCAAAGAGCAGCACGCAGAGCATCGGCAGGACGATCGCGAACTCGACGGCCGCCGCGCCGGCCTCCCGGTTACGCCGGGCGCGCCTCGCTTCCACTGCACGCATCTTGACCTCCATCACGCCGAAACGATCTTTTGGAGGAGGCTAGTCGCGACCGATTACTGGCCCGAATTGGCCATAAGTTTCAAAAATTGCGTAACTTACGTCCCATTTTGAACGCAAACGGCCACAATCTTCATAGTTGTAAATACCTCCAGCGCGCGAAATCCGCTAGATTTGGAATCGCCCGTATCGCAGACGTCGTGACTGGGGATGCGACATGACCAACAGATTGGATCTGATCAGGCAGGCAGAGAATTCGAGCTCCACGGTGACGGCCGCGGAGATCAGCCGGAATTTCGGCATGTGGCAGGACCGAGCGCTGGGGGGACCGGTCATCATCACCCACCATGGCCGCCCCCGGGTGGCGCTGGTGGCCATCGAGCACCTCCACCACGAGACGGCGGCGCCTGCCCTGCCTCCGGGACAGGACTATGAGACGCGCCTCTCGGCCCTGGTCGAGCACGCCTGGGAGGGGTTGCTCGTGTTGGACTCCAGCCTCGCGGTCATCGAGGCCAATGGCGTCTTCGAACTGATGGTAGGCAAGAACGCCAACCAGCTCGTCGGGCGGGGGCTCGAGAGCGTGTTCGGGTCGGCGGCCCAGTTCGTCATCGGCGAACAGATTCGGCGCGTCCTGCGCACCGGCGAGGTCGTCGAGTTCTCCACCCAGGCCATCGGACCGCCCGGCCGCCACTACGCCCTGCGCGCCTTTCCCTATGCGGGCGGGGTCGCCGTCCTGATCCTGAACAACACCGCCGAACACGACATGACCGCCTACGTGCAGGAGGCGCGCGCCCTCGAGGCCGCCCTCGGCGCGGTCGGCGGCGTCAGCGTGGTGCGCCTCAACATTCGCGGGGTGTTCAGCGCGATCGACGAGGCCTTCGCCGCGCTGAGCGGGTTCGGCCCTGGCGAGCTCGCCGAGGCGCGGCTGACCGACGTGGTACGCCCCCGCGATCGGCCCGAGCTCAGCCACGCCCTGGAACAGGTCTTCCAGACGGGCGCGGCGCGGAAAATATCGACGACCCTGCTGGTCAAGGACGGCGACGAACGGCCTGTCGAGGTGGGACTTTCGGCCATTCTGCGCCACGGGACCCCGGACGGGGCGGTCGCCGCGATCGCGGCCTAGCGGAGGACGATTTCCGCGCCGACGCCCACCGCGTCGAGGACGTCGCGGTCGTGGCTGACGATGAGCATCGCGCCGTCGTAGCCGGCCAGCGCCGCCTCCACCGCAGCGATCGAGTCCAGGTCCAGGTGGTTCGACGGTTCGTCAAGCACGAGCAGTTGCGGGGGCCGCGCGCCCATGAGGACGCAGGCCAGGGCGGCCCGCAGCCGCTCGCCGCCGCTGAGTTCGGCGACCCGCTTCTGCGCCGCGACGTTCCGGAACTGGAAACGGGCCAGGGCCGCATAGGCCGCGTTGTCGCTCGCCTCGGGGTTCAGACGACGGAAGGCCTCCGCCAGGGTCTCGTCTTCGCGAAGCATGGCGGTCTTCTGGTCCAGCAGCGCAGCCTCGACGCCCAGCCGCACGGTTCCGCTGGTCGGCGCGAGCTCGCCCAAGGCCAGGCGGATCAGGGTCGACTTGCCCGAGCCGTTCGGGCCCGTCACGGCCATGCGTTGCGGGCCGGTCAGCCGTAGGGACAGGTCGCGCAGCACCGGCGGCCGGCCAGGATAGGCGAACCCCACGTGCTCGAAGGTTAGGACGGACTTGCCGGCCGGGAGGCCTGAAGGGGGCAACTCGAATTGGAGCCGACGCACGCGCTCCACCCTCGCCTCGGCCTCGGCGAGATCGGCCGCCGCCGAGGCGCGCCGCTTTTCAGCCAGCTGGTTGGCCCGGCCGCCGCTGTTCTCCGCCCGCTCCGCCTGAGCGCCGAGAAACAGCCTGGGCTCCATGCCCTTCGCGGCCACCCGTTTGCCGGCCGCGTCGCGGCGCGCCTTGCGTTCACGCGCAAGCTGGGCCTCGCGCTCGACACGGGCCGCCGCTCGCTCCGCCGCCTCCAGGTCGCGGCCGGCCGCGGCCTCTTCCTCCGCCTTGCGCGCGGCGTAGAGATCGTAGCCGCCGCCATACACCTTGGCGCCCAGGGACGAGAGCTCGACGATGCGGTCCATCTCCCGCAGCAGGCCGCGATCGTGACTGACGACGATCGCCCCGCCCCGCCAGCCGCACAGCACCTCCACCACCAAGGCCTTGGCTTCCGCGTCGAGATTGTTGGTCGGCTCGTCCAGCAGGATCAGGTCGGGTGCGCTTGCGATCAGCCCGGCAAGGGCCGCCCGGGTCACCTGCCCGCCGCTCAGCGACTCCGCCGGACGATCGGGCTCCAGCCCGTCAAGCCCCACCTGGGCCAGCGCCTCGCCGAGCCGCGACTCCAGCGTCCAGTCGGCGTCCGCGAAATCAGCCTCTTCGCCTGCGCCCGCCTCGATTCGCGACAGGCGCGCCAAATGTTCGGCGAGGCCCAGAACGTCGGCGACGCTCGCCTCTGGCGGTGGGGCGAGCACCTGGCGCAGCACGCCGATCCGACCGCGCGTCGCTATCTGGCCCGCACTCGGTTGGAGCTCGCCCAAGATCAGGCGCAGCAGGGTCGACTTGCCCACGCCGTTGCGCCCCACGAGGCCGGTGCGTTCGGCCCCGAAGGCGAGGGTCAGGTTTTCGAAAAGAGGGCGGCCGTCAGGCGTTTTGAACGAGAGGGCGTCGAGCGTGACGAAGGAAGACATTGGCGTGCGAGCTCACGTGGAAATCCGGGGTGGTCTGGATGTCCGCGATGATCCGCATGGCCGTGGCCTCCGTCAGCGAGAGCCGGGCATATAGGCCGACCCGCGGCCTGGCGCAAATCGGACCTCGCGTTCGATCGGCCTTGCGCCCAACCTCGCGAATGCGGATTTGACCGCAAGAGGCGGAGTTTCGCCCGCCGGCAGGAGCCCTATCCATGGCCTCAAGACATCCGAAGGAGCTTGAGATGCTTATGGAAACCCCGATCGACGAGGCCCGCTGGGCCGCCGTCGTCGCCCGTGACCGCGAGGCCGACGGGACCTTCGTCTTCTCGGTGCGCACCACCGGCATCTATTGCCGGCCGTCCTGCGGCTCGCGCGCGCCCAACCGCCGCAATGTCAAATTCCACGCCACGGCGGCCGAGGCAGAGGCGGCGGGCTTCCGCCCCTGCCTGCGCTGCAAGCCCACCGAGGCCTCGCTCGCCGAGCGCTACGCCGCGGCGGTCGCTGCCGCCTGCCGCGCGATCGAGGCGGCGGAAACTCCACCGTCCCTGGCCGAGCTGGCGCGCGGGGCCGAGCTGTCGCCGCACCACTTCCACCGCATCTTCAAGGCGGTGGCCGGGGTCACCCCCAAGGCCTATGCCGACGCCCACCGCGCCGCCCGGGTCCGCGCCGAGCTCGACGGCTCGGGCACGGTGACCGAGGCGATCTACGACGCCGGCTTCAACTCCGGCGGCCGCTTCTACGAGCTGTCCGGCCGGGTGCTGGGCATGACGCCCACCCGGTTCCGCAAGGGCGGCGAGCGGACCACCATCCGCTTCGCCATCGGCGAATGCTCGCTGGGCTCGATCCTGGTGGCCGCGACCGACAAGGGCGTCTGCGCCATCCTGCTGGGCGACGATCCGGAGGCCCTGGTTCGCGACCTGCAGGACCGGTTCGATCGCGCCGAGCTGGTTGGCGGCGACGCCGGGTTCGAGGCGCTCGTGGCCCGGGCCGTCGGCCTTGTGGAAGACCCGCGCCAGGGCGCAGATTTGCCGCTCGACGTACGCGGCACCGCCTTCCAGCAGAAGGTCTGGCAGGCTCTGCGCGCCTTGAAGCCCGGCGAGACCGCCAGCTATTCGGACATCGCCGGCAGGATCGGCGCCCCGAAGGCGGTCCGCGCCGTGGCCCAGGCCTGCGCCGCCAACAATCTGGCCGTCGCCATCCCCTGCCATCGGGTGGTGCGCAACGACGGGGCGCTCTCGGGCTATGCCTGGGGCGTGGAGCGCAAGCGCGCCCTGCTGGACCGGGAGGTCGCGGCGTGAGCGCGCTGGCCTCTCCCCTCTCCCCCACCGGCGACCGTATGGCGGCCTTCGACTGGACCGGCGTCGAGCGCGAGCTCGACGCCCAGGGCTCGGCCCTGCTGCCGGGCCTGCTCAGCCCCGACGAGTGCCGGGCCATGGCCAGCCTCTATCCGCGCGAGGATGGCTTCCGCAGCCGGGTGGTGATGAGCCGTCACGGCTTTGGGCGCGGCGAGTACAAGTACTTCGCCTATCCCCTCCCCGGTCTATTGCAGGACCTGCGCGAGGGGCTCTATCCGCGACTGGCGCCTGTCGCCAATCGCTGGAACGCGCGGATGGGCGTCGCGACGCGCTACCCCGCCGAACACGCCGCCTATCTCGAACTCTGCCATGAGGCGGGCCAGCTCCGCCCGACCCCGCTGCTCCTGCAGTACGGGCCAGACGACTACAACTGCCTGCACCAGGACCTCTATGGCGAGCATGTCTTCCCGCTCCAGGTCGCGATCCTGCTCTCCGAACCCGGTCGCGATTTCACCGGCGGCGAGTTCGTGATCACCGAGCAGCGGCCGCGCCTGCAGTCCCGTTGCGAGGTCGCCCCGCTACGACAAGGCGACGGCTTGGTCTTCGCCGTCCACCACCGCCCCGTGGCGGGCGGCCGCGGGACCTATCGCGTCAACCTGCGCCACGGCGTCAGCCGGGTGCGCTCCGGCGCGCGCCACACCTTGGGCGTCATCTTCCACGACGCCGCCTGAGGTCAGAGCGCCGCCAGGAGGGCCGGAATCGCCGCGCCGGCGACCAGCAAAGCCAGGACGACGCCTTTGCGCCGGCTGTGAAGCAGGCCCATCCAGAGGCCAAGGCAGGTCGAGACGACAAGCCCGGCGGCCACCACGAGGAACAGCCATTTCAGCGCCAGGGTGGAGGGCTTGGTCTTTTTCTCCGGCCGAGCTTCGGTGGGCTTCGCCTTGGCCGGGGCCGCGCTCGCGTTTGCAGGCCGCTTGGGCTTGGCGGCGAACACCTGATCCTTGTGCAGCATAACCAGCTTCTCGACGACCGGCGGCGGGACGTATGCGCCGTGCGCCTCATGGAGGCTGAAAAGCTGGACCGACCCGGTCAGAGCGAAGAACAGCACGGACGGCGCAATGAACGCGCCGACATAGCTGTGCCATTGGCGGACGGCGGCGAGCCGAAGCGCTGGGTTCGAACGAACATTCGCGGGCTTCGCCATGGCGACTCCTTGGGGTTCTCAGCCGTCCTCGCCGGTTAGCACGCCCGAACCCGTTCCGCCTGAGGCAAATCAACGGGCCCCTAGTTCCTCCGATTTCGCAGCAAGTTTCAGATTTCCGGGCGGCGACGAAAGACCGATCACCTGGCGCACCGGCCACGTTCGGCCATCGCCAAGTGAAACAGAGACCCTTCCCATGACATACGCGATCCGAGGCCTGCCCGTGGACGAGTTCCGACCGCTGTTCGGCCTCTCCGACGCCGAATTGGCCGAGCGACACATCGTGCGCATGACCGCCGACGCCGAGGTCGGCTTCCCCTGCCGCGTCATGCTGGCCGACGCCAAGCCGGGCGACACCCTGCTGCTGCTGAACCACGAGTATCAGCCCGTCGAGAGCCCCTACCAGGGCCGCCACGCGATCTTCGTCAACGAGGCCGCCACGGCCCCGGCCCGTTTCGTCGACGAGGTCCCGCCGGTGCTCGCGGTGCGCAAGGCGATCTCCCTACGCGGCTTCGACGAGGACGGCATGATCATCGACGCCGACGTCGTCCCGGGCGCCGAGGTCGAGCCCCTGATCCTCAAGCTCTTCGAGAACCCGGCCATCGCCTACATCCACGCCCACAATGCAGGCCGCGGCTGCTTCGCCGCCCGGATCGACCGGGCCTAGGC
>CAMFIW010000098.1 GCA_945952355.1 uncultured Phenylobacterium sp.
GCCGCAGATCGTCCGCGATATCGACGACAACGCCAAGGCGCGCGCCATCGTCATCTCCTCGACCGGCAAGCACTTCTCTGCGGGCATGGACCTGGCGGTGTTCGGCGGCGGCGGCTCGACCTCGCAGAACCAGGCGACCGACCGGTGGATCAACGCCGAGCAGCAGCGGCACCACATCCTGTGGCTCCAGCAATGTTTCGGTTGCCTGGACGACGCGCGGATCCCGGTGATCGCGGCGATCCACGGCGGCTGCATCGGGGGCGCGGTGGACATGACCAGCGCCTGCGACATCCGCTACGCCAGCGCCGACGCCTTCTTCTGCATCCAGGAGATCAATATCGGCATGACCGCCGACGTCGGCACCTTCCCGCGGCTGTGCAAGATCATCCCCGAAGGCTGGGTGCGGGAGATGGCCTATACCGGCCGGCGCATGCCCGCCCTGAAGGCCAAGGAGATCGGCTGGGTCAACGAGGTGCTGCCGACGCACGAAGAGTGCGTGGCCCATGCGCTGGCGACGGCCAAGGAGATCGCATCGAAGGCGCCGCTGGCGGTGACCGGCTCGAAGGTGATGATCAACTACGCCCGCGACCACACCATCAGGGACGGGCTGGACTATATCGCCGTCTGGCAGACCGGCATGTTCGCCGGGCCGCACATGGCCGAGGCCTTCAAGGCGCGGCAGGAGAAGCGCGACGCGGTCTATCCGGACCTGCAGAAGCTCCGCCACGAGATGTGATGGAGGGCGGAACGTCCCGTTCTCCCCTTGCGGGAGAAGGAAACGACGGCGCCGTCGAGCGTCAGCTCGTGGCGTGCGGGTGGGCCTTGGCATAGGCGCTGAGCAGGGCCGCGGCGTCGACCTCAGCGTAGCGCTGGGTCGTCGAGAGCGAGGCGTGGCCCAGCAGTTCCTGGATCGAGCGCAGATCGGCGCCCGCCCCTAGCAGGTGGGTGGCGAAGGAGTGGCGCAGCGCGTGCGGCGTGGCGCTGGCCGGCAGGCCGAGCCGGCCGCGCAGGGCCTGGACCGTGGCCTGGACGTGGCGCGGGCTCAAGGGCCCGCCGCGCTTGGCCCGGAACAGGGGCTCATCCGGCGTCGGCGCGAACGGAACGGCGTCAAGATAGGCCTGCACGGCCGCGGCGACCTGGGGCAGGACCGGGACGATGCGGGTCTTGGAGCCCTTGCCGACGATGCGCAGGCTGGCCGGCAGGGGCGCGTCGGCGCGAGTCAGCGACAGGGCCTCGGAGATCCGCAGGCCACAGCCATAGAGCAGGGTCAGCACCGCCTCGTCGCGGGCGACCTCCCAGTCCTCCCGGTCGGGATCGAGGGACGGCTCGGCCAACAGGCCGCGGGCCTGGTCCTCGCTGATCGGGCGCGGCAGGGACGGCTTGACCCGCGGGCCGCGGACCAGGGCGACCGCCGGATTGGGCGTGTCCATCCGCCGGTCGAGGAAGCGGTGGAAGGTGCGCATGGCCGAGAGCGCCTGGGACAGCGAGCGCGGCGAGAGCGGCTTGTCGCCCTGGCGCAGGCTGGCCAGCCAGGCGCGGATCTCGCCCGCGGCGACGCCGCCGAGGTCGGAGACGCCGAGGGTCTCGCCGCGGTGGGCTTCGAGGAAGGTGATGTAGCGGTGCGCCGCGAACCCATAGGCCTCGACCGTGCGCGGGGAGGCGCGCCGCTCCTTGGCCAGATGCTCCAGCCAGAGGCCGACGGCGGCCCGGGCGGAAATCATGCGCTTTCCTCACCGGTGTGCGCAGAGGGATCACACACGAAGCGCGAGGTCTTCCCTCTCCCCTTGCGGGAGAGGGTGGCCCTGCGGAGCAGGGTCGGGTGAGGGGTCGCAAGGCCTTGTCCGGAAAGGCTTGTGAAACCCCTCATCCGACCGCTCTCCGAGCGGCCACCTTCTCCCGCAAGGGGAGAAGGGACAAGCTAGGCCTCCAATCGCCGGAGGTCACAGGACCGGCCAGCGCTCGGCGGTGCGCTCGACGACGCGGGCGAGGAAGGCGACCAGCTCGGCGCCCATTTCGGCGGTGAAGCCCTCGGGCTCGCCGGAGCCGAAGGCCAGGAGGCCGTCGCGGGCCGGCTCCCAGATCGCCATGCGGACCAGGGCCATGGAGCGGACCAGCGGCGCGCGTTCGCCGAACAGGCCGAGCGCGGTGGGTTGGAAGCCCATGCGGGCGACGCGGTGATGGCCGATGACCAGGTCGATGCCGCCTTCGGGCATGACCCGCCAGCCGGCCGGCGTGCGGTCGGGGCCTTCCAGGGCGACCACGCCGCCGATCAGGCCGAAGCGGAGTTGGGCGAGCTCATCGACGCGGCGGGCGAGGTCGGCGTGGTTGCGCGCCTCGAGCAGGTCGATCACCGCGCCGTGGGTCTGGGCCTGGGCGGCGAAATTGGCGCGGGCCGTGGCCTCGAGATATTTCCGCGCCCGGCTCTCGCGCTTGTGGGCCTCATGCACGCGGGCGAGCGCGGCGGGGCCGAACTCGACCACATTGGCCGCGTCGGGCTTCAAGCCCAGTTCGGCCAGCAGGGCGGAGTCCTCGCGCAGGAACTGCGGGTTGTCGGACAGGAATCGGCGGACCTCGTCGGGGCCCCATCCGGATTGCTTCGCGGCCGCCCCGATCAAGTCCATGCGATGTCCCCGTTTCTACAGGATGGACTGTCCCGTCTTGGCCCAGTCCGCGAGGAATTGAGAAAGCCCCTTCTCGGTTAACGGGTGCTTGAAGAGGGCCGCGAAAACGTCCGGCGGAATGGTCGCACAGTCGGATCCGGCGAGCGCCGCGGCCGTCACATGGGCGGGCGTACGGATCGAGGCGGCGAGGATCTCGGTGTCGAAATCGAAGTTGTCGTAGATGGCGCGGATCTCAGAGATCAGCTCCATGCCGTCGGCGCCGTGGTCGTCCAGGCGGCCCACGAAGGGCGAGATGTAGCTGGCCCCGGCCTTGGCCGCGAGCAGGGCCTGGGCGGCGGAGAAGCAGAGGGTGACATTGGTCTGGATGCCCTGGACCGCGAACTCCTGGACGGCGATCAGGCCGTCGCGGGTGAGCGGCACCTTGACCACGACATTGGACGCGATGGCGGCAAGCTTCTCGCCCTCGGCCAGCATGCCGGCCACGTCGGTGGCGGCGACCTCGGCGCTGACCGGGCCCTCGACCAGATCGCAGATCTCGGCGATCACCTCGAGCATCGGGCGGCCGGACTTGGCGATCAGGGTCGGGTTGGTGGTGACCCCATCCACCAGGCCGGTGGCCGTCAGGTCCTTGAGGACGCCGACGTCGGTGGTGTCGAGGAAGAGCTGCATGGGGTCGGTCCGGATTTGAGAGGGCGCCGTTGTAGCCTCCCGACGGGCGATCCTCAAATGGGAGGTTGTCCGACCTTCCGAGTGTCATCCCGGAAAGCGCGGAGCGCTTGTCCGGGACCCATACGAGCGGCGCTTTCCGGATGGATCGGCGCTTCTGGGTCCCGGTCTTCCGCTGCGCGGAAACCGGGATGACACGATCGGGGGTGGCGGCGCGGCGACAGGATCGGACGCCGCCTGATGGCGGCGGGGCGCGTCTTGGCCGCGACTCCTATATGCAGGGCGAAGATGAGCCGCATCGCCTCCATCCTGTTGCCCATGCCCCTGCCCGAGGCGTTCGACTACGCCGAGCCGGAGGGGATGGAGCTCAACGTCGGCGACCAGGTGGCCGCGCCGCTGGGTCCGCGGCTGATCCACGGGGTGGTCACGGCGCTGCGCGACGGGACCGGCGGCAACCGGCCGCTGAAGCCGGTGGAGGCGCGGCTGGACGCCCCGCCCCTGCCCCCGACCGCGATCGAATTCGTCCAGTGGGCGGCGCGCTATTCGGTGGATTGGCCTGGCCAGCCCCTGGCCATCGCCCTGCGCGGCGCCCGGGCCGCCAAGGAGAAGCCGTCCAAGGTGATCGAGGCCACGGGGACGGCGCCGGCGCGTATGACGCCGGCCCGCGCCAAGGTGCTGGAGACCGCCGCGGCCGGCGGCCACATGAGCGGCGCCGACCTGGCCCGCGCGGCCGGCGTCTCGGCCGGGGTGGTGAAAGGGCTGGTCGACGAGGGCGCCCTGGCCGTGCGGCTGGTGGAGGCGGAGCACCGTTTCGCGCCACCGGACCTGGAGCAGCCGGGCCAGCCGCTCAATCCCAGCCAGGCGGCGGCGGCGGACGCGCTGAAGGCGATGCTGGCCGAGGGCGGATTCAACGTGGCCCTGCTGGACGGGGTGACCGGCTCGGGCAAGACCGAGGTCTATCTCGAAGCGGTCCATGCCGTGCTGGCCGCCGATCCGCAGGCCCAGGTGCTGGTGCTGCTGCCGGAGATCGCGCTGACCCAGGCGGTGATCGCCCGCTTCGAGGCCCGGTTCGGCGTGCGGCCGGGCGAGTGGCATTCCGACGTCGCGCCGCCCCTGCGTCGGCGGGTGTGGGAGGGCGTGGCGACCGGCGACTGCCGGATCGTGGTGGGAGCGCGGTCGGCCCTGTTCCTGCCCTTCGCCAAGCTCGCCCTGATCGTCGTCGATGAGGAGCATGACAGCTCCTACAAGCAGGAGGACGGCTTCATCTATCAGGCGCGCGACCTGGCGGTGGCGCGGGGCAAGATCGAGGTCGCGGGCGTGGTGCTCGCCTCGGCGACGCCGTCGCTGGAGAGCTTGAGGAACGCCGAGACGGGGCGCTATCGCTGGCTGCGGCTGTCGGCGCGGCACGGGACGGCGCGGCTGCCGGACATCGGGCTGATCGACCTGCGCGAGACGCCGCCGGAGCGAGGGCGCTGGCTGTCGCCGGCCCTGGTGAGCGCGATGGGCGAGACCTTCGCGGCGGGGGAGCAGACCCTGCTGTTCCTGAACCGGCGGGGCTACGCTCCGCTGGTGCTGTGCAAGGCCTGCGGCGAGCGCATGACGGCGCCGGACACCGAGTCGTGGCTGGTGGAGCACCGCTATTCCGGGCGGCTGGTCTGCCACCTGACCGGCTTCTCAATGCCGAAGCCGGAGAAATGTCCGCACTGTGGAGCGGTGGACAGCCTGGTCTCGATCGGGCCGGGCGTGGAGCGGGTTGAGGAAGAGGCGCGGGCGCTGTTCCCGCAGGCGCGGATCGCGGTCTTCTCGTCGGACACCATGTGGGACGCGCGCGAGGCGCGCCGGCTGGTCGAGGCGATGGAAGAGGGCGAGATCGACATCCTGGTGGCGACCCAGGCGGCGGCCAAGGGCCACAACTTCCCGAACCTGACCCTGGTGGGGGTGGTCGACGCCGACCTCGGCCTGCGTGGCGGCGACCTGCGGGCGGCGGAGCGGACCTATCAGCTGCTGGCCCAGGCGACGGGGCGCGCGGGGCGCAAGGACCGACCGGGCCGGGCGCTGCTGCAGACCTATGCGCCGGAGCATGCGGTGATGCAGGCCCTGGTCGCCCAGGACCGCGACGCCTTCACCAGCGCCGAGCTGGCCGAGCGGGAGCTGGCCGGCCTGCCGCCGTTCGGGCGGCTGGCGGCGGTGGTCGCCTCGGGCCCCGACGCCGCCCAGCTCGAGGATTTCGTGCGCAAGATGGCCGAGGTCGTCCCCAACGCCGAGGGCGTACAGGTCTATGGCCCGGCCGACGCGCCGCTGGGCCTGGTGCGCGGACGGCGGCGCAAGCGCTTCCTGGTGCGGGCCGACCGCACTGTGGACCTTTCGGCCTACATGGCCGCCTGGCGCGCGCGCGTGCGGCCCCCGGGCGCGATCCGCGTGGCGATCGACATGGACCCTTACAGCTTCCTCTAGAATGTCAGGTTCTGGACCTGCGCCGCGGTGAAGGCGTTCACCTGCGCCGGGGTCATGGCGCCGATGGCGGTGCTGGTAAGGGCGCGAACCTGGGTGAGGCTGAGCGAAGGGATCTGGGTCACGGTCAGGGCCGCGACCTCGGTGCTGGTGAGACCGGCGACGACGGTGGTCGACAGCTTGGCGATCTGGGCGGTCGTGATGGCGCCGATCTGGTCGGCGGTCAGCCAGCCGAACTCGTTGGTCCCGAGGGCCGCGATCTGGGTGGCGGTGAAGCCGGGGACTTGGGTCGCGCCGAGGGCGGCGAAGCCGGTCGCGCCCAGGCTGAACAGGTTGGTGGTCGAAAGCGCCCCGATCTGGACCGTGGTCAGGGCGCCAACCTGTACGTAGCTTAGCTCGCCGAAGGCGGTGGCGCTCATGTCGCGCAGCTGGGCGAGACTGAAGCCGCGAACCTGGGTCGCGTTGAACGAAGCGACCTGGGTGGGGGTGAGCCCGCCGAGCGAGGTGGAGGACAGCCCCCCGATCTGAGCGGCGGTCAGCGCCGCGGTCTGCATGCCGGTGAGCGCGGCGAGTCCGGTGGCGCCGAGGCCGTTGAGCTGGCTGGCGGTGAACGACCGGACCTGGATGAAGTTGAACTCGGCGATATCGGAGGCGCCGAGCTGGCCAAGCTGGGTCGCGGTCAGTCCGCCGGTCTGGGTGGTGGAAAGGTTCTGGACCTGGGTGAGGGTCAGCGCGCCGAAGTTCGCCGCCGAAAGGGCGCCGATCTGGCTGGCGGTCAGGGCGTCGATCTGGGTGTCGGTGAGCTTGGCGAAGGCCGCTCCGTCGAGGCCGGACATCATGGCGGCCGAAAAGCCCTGGGTCTGGGTGGTGGTGAGGCGCGCGGCCTGTGTGGTCGAGAGCGCCGCATAGCCGGAGGCCGAGACGCCGCCAAGCTGGAGCGCCGTGAGGGCCGAGAGCCGGGCGTCGGACAAGGAGGCGAGGGTGGCGGGCGCGAGCGCCCCGACCTGGGCGGCGGTGAAGGCGGCGACCTGGGTGTCGGCCAGCCCGGCCAGGCGGGTGGCGTCGAGACTGCGCACCTGGAAGGCGGAGAAGCCCTGGACCTGGGTGGTCGTCAGGGCCGCGACCACGGTCGCGTCGAGGGCGGCGAAGTTGGTCACCGACAAGGCGCCAAGCTGGGGCCCGGTGAGGACCGAGAGCTGGGCGTCGCTGAAGCGGCCGAACTCGGTCGTCGACAGGCCGCCGATCTGGGTGGCGGTCAAGCCCCGCAGCAGGCTGGTCGACAGGCCGGCGATCTGGGTGTCGGTGAGCTGGGCCAGATTGGCGTTTGACAGCGCGCCGAGCTGGGCCGGGGTGAACTGGTCGACCTGGGTCGCGGTGAGGCTCGTGAAGGCGGTCGTGGAGAGGCCGCCGATCTGGGTGACCGTCAGGGCCGCGACCTGGGTGCGGCTGAGCCCAGCCAGGGCGACCGGATCGAGCGCGGAGAGATTGGTGGCCGACAGGGCCGCGACCTGCGTCGCCGTGAACCCGCTCACCTGGTCGCCGCTGAGCTCGGCGAAGTCGGTCGCGCTGAGACCGGCGATCTGGGTAACGGTCAGGCCGCCGATCTGAGTCGCCGAGAGGCCGGCGGCCTGGGTGGCGGTGAACGCCGACAGCCCCGTGGCCGTGAGGGCCCCCACCTGCGTGGCGCTGAGCGCCGCGACGGCGGAGCCGCTGAGCTGGGAGATGTCGGTGGCGGTGAGCGCCGCGATCTGGGCGGCGGAGAAGGCGCCGATCTGGGTCTCGTTGAACTGGGCGAAGGCGCTGGGGTCGAGCGCTGCGAGCTGGGCCGGCGTGAAGCCCTTGATCTGCGTGACCGAAAGGTTCGCCGCCTGGGCGTTGGCGAGGGCCGCGAGGCTGGTGACGGACAGGCCGCCGATCTGGGTGGCGGAGAGCGCGGCGATCTGAGCGGTCGAGAACTCGCCGATGTCGGTCGCCGTGAGCGCCCGCATCTGGCTGAGCGTCAGGCCGGCGAGCTGCGTGGTGCTGAGCGCCGCGACCTGGGTGTCGACGAGGCTGGAGAAGCTGGTCGCGCCGAGGCCGCCGAGCTGGGCCGCGCCGAGGGCGGCGATGCGGGTCTGGTCGAACGCGGCGAGCTGAGCCTGGGAGAAGCCCGACATCTGGGCGGCGCTGAGTTGCACCAGCTGGGCGACGTCGAAGACGATCCCGCCTTGCAGGTGCGGGATCTGGGTCGTGGTCATGCCACGCAGCTGCGTGCCCGAAAGGGCCGCGACCTGGGTGACCGACAGGGCCTCGACTTCCGTGG
>CAMFIW010000099.1 GCA_945952355.1 uncultured Phenylobacterium sp.
ATCCAGCCCTCGGCGATCACCAGACCCGGACGGGCCGGGGCGAAGAAGCTGACCTTCAGCTCCAGCGACATCGGCGTCACCTCGGCGGCCTCGGCGATCACCGCGTGCGCCATGGCCGCGTCGATCCAGCCGCAGACGAAGCCGCCCTGGGCCACGCCGCCCGAATGGCACATGTGCGGGGCGACGTGGTATTCGATCGCCGCGCGGCCGGGCTCCAGCTTCAGCACGCGCACCTGGCCCAGGGCCTCGTGCAGGGTCGGTGTCGCGGTCTCGGTCATGTCGGGCTCCCTATCGCCGTCACCATAGCTAGTCCGGCGCGGCGCGCGCGAGCCCGGAAATCTCCGCCAGCAGCAGGCGGGCGAGCTCGGCCTCCCGCGCCTCCAGCTCGACGGTGCGTCCGCCGAGGCCGATGCCGATCCGCCGGCCCATCACCGCCTGCGGGGTCAGGGCGCCGATCAGGCCGTTGCCCGGGCTGACCGCATCCTTGGAGAAGGCGTAGCCGCGCGAGCGGACCTCGTGCAGCCGGACCAGGAGGTCGCTGATCCGCACGCGGTCCTCCGGGGTGCGGTAGTTCAGCCGGCGCACCAGCCGGCGCACCGCCTCGTCCGGCTGGGCCGACAGGAAGAGCTGGCCCATGCCGCTCACCGCCAGCGGCCGCAGCAGGCCCGGCGTCACCATGCCCGCCAGGGGTTCGCCGCCATGGATCACGTGCAGATACTGGGCGTGCAGGTCCGACTGGGTGGCCAGGATCACGGTCAGGCCGGTCGCCGCATGCAGCCGCTCGGCCGCGCCCAGCACCGCGCCGTCGCCGAACAGGCTCTCCGGCACCCAGCGGCCGAGCACCGCGATGCGCATGGTGGGATTGTAGGTCCGCCGCGCGCGGTCGTATTCCAGATAGCCCAGCACCACGAGGCTCTTCAGCAGCGCGGCCGCCGAGGAGGTGGGCCAGCCGAGCCGCGCGGTGACGTCGGACAGGCCCAGCGGCCGCCGCTCGGTCTCGAACAGTTCGAGCACCGCGAAGGCGCGTTCCGCCGATTTCACCACCGTCTCGACCAGGGCGCCCTCCGAGCGTGCGATTTCCACATACATGGAAATGACGCGCCCATCCTGCGCCGACGCGCCGCCGATGTCAGCCTCGCAGGCGAGGAGGACGCCCATGGATTTCCAGCTTTCCGAAGAGCACCGGATGATCGCCGACCTCGCGCGGCGGTTCGTCGACGACCAGCTGATGCCACTCGAACCGGCCATACTGGAGCGCGAGGCGTCCGGCCGGCCGCCGGGCCTCAGCGCCGCCGAGCGGGAGCGGATCGACAAGGTCTCGCGCGAGCTCGGCCTCTGGGGCCTCGACGCGCCCACCGATGTCGGCGGGGTCGACCTGCCGGCCGTGGCGCTGGTGGCGGTGAACGAGGCGCTCGGCCGCACCATCGTGCCCTACACCCTGCCGCCCGACAGCCCGAACCTGCGCATGCTGATGGCCACGGTCACCGAGCGCCAGCGCGAGGCCTATCTGGCGCCCTATGTGCGGGGCGAGACGATCTCGGCCATGGGCATTTCGGAGCCCGGCGCCGGGTCGGACCCGGCCCGCATGATCACCCGCGCCGAGCGCGACGGCGACGACTGGGTCATCCAGGGCCGGAAGATCTGGATCAGCCGCGCCGCGGAGGCCGACTTCACCATCGTCATGGCGGTGACGCGGAAGTCGGAGAGCGGTGGCCGGAACGGCGTTTCGGCCTTCCTGGTCGACAAGGGGACGCGCGGCTTCAATGTCCTGCGCCGCATCCCGATGATCGGCGGCGGCGCGACCTACGAGATCGCGCTGGAGGACTGCCGCGTCGAGGGCTGGAAGCTGCTGGGCGTCGAGGGGCAGGGCTTCGCGGCGATGCAGGTGCGGCTGGGAACGCGGCGCTGCGAGATGGCCGCCTGGTCGATCGGCATGGCCCAGCGGGCGTTGGAGATGATGGTCGAGTTCGCGCCCCAGCGGGTCACCTTCGGCCAGCCCCTGTCCGAGCGCCAGGCGATCCAGTGGTGGGTGGCCGACGCCGCCACCCGCATCCACGCGGCGCGGCTGATGACCTATGACTGCGCCTGGAAGCTCGACCAGGGCCGCGACGTCCGCCAGGAGATCTCGATGATCAAGGCCTACGCCACCGAGATGGCGTGGGAGGTCGTGGACCGCGCCATGCAGTGTTTCGGGGCCATGGGCATGACCCGCGAGCTCCCCCTGCACCTGATGGCGAGCCGACTGCGGACCATGCGCATCTTCGACGGCCCCACCGAGGTCCACAAATGGGTGGTGGCGAGGAACCTGCTCGGCACGCGGGCTTGAGGCGGACCCACTGTCCACGCTTGCCCTGCGCTCGCCCGCGCCTGACAGTCCTCAAAACGAAGGGGAGTGAAACATGCCCAAGCTCGACCGCGACGGGGTCGCGATCCACTACGACGTCCGCGGCGAAGGCCCGGTCCTGCTGCTGACCCATGGCTATTCCGCCACCGGCGGCATGTGGGACGGCCAGGTCGAGGCTCTGACCAAATCGTTCAAGCTCATCACCTGGGACATGCGCGGCCACGGCCAGAGCGACTATCCGGACGACCTCGCCCAGTATTCCGAGGCCCTGACCGTCGGCGACATGGCGGCCCTGCTCGACGCCGTCGGTGCGAAGGAGGCGGTGATCGGCGGCCTTTCGCTCGGCGGCTATATGAGCCTCGCCTTCCATCGCGCCCATCCGGAGCGGACGCGGGCCCTGCTGATCATCGACACCGGCCCCGGCTACAAGAACGACGAGGCCCGGGCCGGGTGGAACGCCACGGCCATCAAGCGCGCCGAGAAGCTGGAGGCCGAGGGCCTGCCGAGCGGCGGCTCGGCCGAGGTGCGCCAGGCCCGCCATCGCGACGCCACCGGCCTGGCCCGCGCCGCCCGCGGCATGCTCACCCAGCACGACGCGCGGGTGATCGAGAGCCTGCCCGACATCAGGGTCCCCAGCGTGGTGGTGGTCGGCGCCGACGACACGCCCTTCCTGGCCGCGTCCAGCTACATGGCCGCCAAGATACCGGGCGCAAAGTTGGTGACGATCCCGAACGCCGGCCATGCTGCAAACATCGACCAGCCCGCGGCGTTCAACGCGGCCCTGGTCGAGTTCCTGGACAATGCGCGGCTGGGAGCCTAGCGGCGACGCCCGTCGGTGATATCGGTCAGAAGGCCGGGGACCGGCTCGCCGCCGGTGGTCGCGACCAGGTGGCCCGCCGACTTCACGCCGTGGCGCGGCCGCGGGAGCAGCAGGCCGTCCGACGAGGCGTAGCCGCGGTCATAGACCGTCAGGTCCGCGATGCTGTCCGGCGTGGCGTCGGGGATCACGAATTCCTTGTCGACGATGGACAGGTCCTCGAAGGCGACGATCACGCGCCGGCCCGGCGCGCCGACGAAGTCGCCGACCTCGACGATGGCGAAGGCCAGGTGATCGTCCTTCATCAGCAGGTCCTCGATCCGGCCGACCTTCTCGCCGGCGCGGTTGAGGACGGGACGGCTGAGCAGTTCGCTGGTGGGATAGGACGACTGCAGCTCGGACAGGGGAACGGCGGTCAGGGCGGGGGCGACGGTCTCGGGCAGGCTCATGGGGAGGGTTCCGGTCCAGGAGAAGGGTCGCTCCTCCTACGGACTCCATCGGCCGGCCGCCGTGAGATAAGTCAAATCGCCGGGCCGCCACGTTGTGATCTCACCTCACAAGCCGAACGCCGAGACATCGTTTGACCGGGCGCCCTCCAGGCCCCGACCCTGCGCGAGCGACAGAGGGGAGATCGCATGGAACAGCGGTTCATGTTCGACGGCGTGGCCAAGGACTACGACGCCTTTCGGCCGGGCTATCCCGAGGCCCTGTTCGCCGACGCCGCCGCGGAGGCGGCGCTGGGCGCGGGCGATCGGATCCTGGAGCTGGGCTGCGGCGCTGGCCAGGCCACCGTGGGCCTCGCCGGGCTCGGCGTGCCGCTCCTGGCGGTCGATCCGGGCCCGGAACTGATCCGCGCCGCCCGCGCCCGGGTGGGCCAGGCGCCGCATGTCGCCTTCGCCGAGGGGACTTTCGAGGCCTGGCCGCTACAGGCTGAGGCCTTCAAGCTGGTCTTCGCCGCCCAGGCCTGGCACTGGATCGACCCGGCCGTACGCTTCGAGAAGGCGGCCCAAGCCCTGGTCCCGGGCGGCCTGCTGGCGGTGGCGGGCAATGTGCCCATGCCGGGCCCTCGCGACTTGATCGCGGCGATCGAGCCCCTGTTCCTACGCCACGCGCCTCACCTCTGGGGGCCCGCGCCGGAGAGCTGGTATCTGCCCTTTGGTCCGCTGAAGGAGCTGTTCCCGACCGCCCAGCGCTACGGGCCGCTGGTCCACAAAACCTATCCCTATGCGCGCGAACTCGATCGCGCCGGCTTCGAGGGTCTGCATCGAAGCTATTCGCACTACCAGGCCCTGCCGGCCGCGGACCGTGACGCCCTGATCGGCGGCATGGCCGATGTCATCGAGGCCCGCGGCGAGGGCTTCGTCATGTCCTACGAAGCGCATCTCTGGATGGCGCATCGCGTGCGATGAGGCCAGCGCTCCGCGGCCGATCCGCGCCAACGCATAAGTCGTCGTTTGGTTCCATCGATATTGTGACGTGTTGATTGGGCTTGATGGACGCCCGAGAATTGCGATGTCATAGTCTACGGGAATTCATCTTACTTTCTTGTTCAAGAGAAATCTGCAATCACAATTTGACGAATTGTGTAACGACCTAGAATGAAGATCGCATAAACTAAAAATCGCTGTGCTATGTCGGATTTCGAGATCGCGCGTCCTTGGGGAGGGCGGTCTTCGGTCCGGTCTCGGGGGCGTGACTGGCGCCGTTCATTTCACGGCCGCTTCGGCGGCTTCAGAGAGGAACGTCCCATGTCTCAGGCGACTACTACGCGCAAGGCGCACATCTTCGTGGGTGAAAAGGGCGCGACCCGCGCAGTTCGCGTTTCGCATCCGGGCAAGCTCAGCCCCGCCGAGATCCATCGCATCGACGAGGTGCTGGTCAACGAGGTGATCAAGGGCCTGACCGGCTGCGCCTGCCTGTCCGGCACCATCGACGTCATCTGGGAGAAGGATTTCGAGAAGGTGCTCGAAGTCCAGCTCGGCCACTAGGGCCGGGAGCGAAGGGGATGACGGCCGCATCCACCCCCATGGTGGGACTGCTGTATAATCCGGCGGTCCCGATGGTGCTCGACGCCCTCGGCGCGCGCGTCGACTACGTCGAGGTCATCCCCGACCGGCTTTGGTATGATTACGGGCCACAGGCGGGCCGCAACCGCTTCAGCCATGCGGCGCTGGCCATCGACGAGCTGCGCCGCCACTGCGCCGACCGCGCGGTGATCGGCCACGGCATCGGCCTGTCGCTGCCCAGCGCCTTGCCGCTGGACGAGGCGGTGCTGGACCAGGTCGCCGCCTCGCACCGCGACCTCGGCTACAGGTGGTACTCCGAGCATCTGTCGATGTTCCTGGCCCCGCACCGCAGCGTGCCCAACGCCCAGGCCGGAATGGGCCTGCCCGTGCCGTTCGACCAGGAGGTGCTGGAGATCGTCGCCGGCAAGGTGCGCCGGCTCTCCGATGCGCTGGACGGCGCCCGGATCCTGATGGAGAACGGGACGATCTTCTCCGAAGTGCCCGAGCCGGAGATGAGCGAGCCGGAATTCTTCAACCGCCTGGCGGCCGAGAGCGGGGCGGGCATGCTGCTCGACCTGCACAACCTCTACGCCAACTGCCTGAACCTGGGCGTCTCGGCGCAGGACTATCTCGCCGCCCTGGACCCCTCGATCGTGGTCGAGATCCACCTGGCCGGCGGCGACCGGCTAAAGGGCCACTACACCGACAGCCATTCGCGCCGTACGCCGTCGCCGGTCTGGGACTGGGCGCACGAATGGGCGCCGCGGTTCCCGAACCTGGCGGCCATCACCTTCGAATATCACGAGAGCTATCACCGCCGCCTCGGCCTGGCCGGGATCGCCGAGGAGGTCGAGCTGATGCACGACCTGGCGGCCCGCGTCGGCGAGGCGCGCCGGGAGGCCGCCGCATGAGCCTGGACCATTTCCAGCGCGGGCTCGCCGACCTCACCGCCTCGCCCGAGCTGGTGCGCCTGGTGCGCACCGAGCCCCGTGCGCTCGATTACCTGTACGACCTGACACCCAAGGAAGCCCGCAGACTGGCCGCCATCGCCGCCAGTCCGGGAATGGAGGCCAACTGCATGCTGTACCGCGCGAACCGCCTGGCGCCCGTCGCCCTGAACCTGCCCGACCTGTGCGACGCCCTGGGCGAGCAGCTCAACCCGCTGATCAGCGCCTACTGGGCGGCCGAGCCGACCACGGACGTGCATTTCCTGGTCGAGGCCGACCGGTTCTGCCGCTTCCTGCTGGCCCGGCCCGACGCGCTTCCGGTCGCCGCCTGGCCCGCCCTGCAGCGCGAGCATGGCCAGGTGCTGTCCAAGCTCGCCGCCAGCCGCCACTGGGCCGGCCGCGCAATCTTCAAGGATCGTGGCGGCGGCTCGCCGGCCTATGCCTGAGCGGCCTTGAGTTTCGGCCCCGGCTGATCAAAGTGGCGCGGATTTCCACCTAGAGCATGTCAGCCGAAAGTGTGAGCGGTTTCGGCGTCTGACATGCTCTACACTTTTGAACTAGAGCCCTTTTAAACGGGCCAGATGATTCCATCTGGCCCTAAAGGGCTCTCGGAGCCGCGTCATGGCCGACACCCCGATCCGCATCCTCGGCGTCGCCGGCAGCCTGCGCGCCGGCTCGCTGAACCGGGCGCTGCTGCGCGCGGCGGTCGAGCTCGCTCCGCCGGGCCTCGTCATCGAGACCTTCGACCTCAAGCCGGTGCCGCTCTATGACGGCGACGTCGAGGCGGCCGGCGATCCGCCCGGCGTGGCCGCCTTCAAGGCCGCCATCGCGGCCGCCGACGGCGTGCTGTTCGCGACGCCGGAATATAATCACGGCGTCCCCGGAGTGATGAAGAACGCGGTCGACTGGGCCTCGCGCCCGCCGCGCACCGCGCCGCTGGGCGGCAAGCCGGTGGCCCTGATGGGCGCCTCGCCCGGCATCACCGGCACGGCGCGCGGCCAGAGCCAGCTGCGCCAGGCCTTCGAGTTCACCAACTCCTACTGCATGCCCCAGCCCGAGGTCTTGGTTTTCCAGGCGCACACCAAGTTCGACGCCGAGGGCCGTCTGACCGACGAGGGTACGCGGAATTTCCTGGGGACCTTCCTGACCGCCTTCGAGGCCTGGGTCCGGCGCTTCAAGGTCCAGGCCGGGGCCTAGAACAGGTCGAGATCGCCCGCGTCGTCGGCCGCTTCCACGGCCGTCGCCGTCTCGCCGCCCAGGGCCTGCGCCATCCGCGCGGCCAGGGCGCCCAGGGTCAGGCCGGCGATAGCGTCGTCGACCGGTGCGCGCACCTCGTCGCCGACCACGCCGCCCATCCGCCGGGCGAAGGCCGACAAGCCATGGAGCTGCTGCGACAACAGGTCGACCAGATGCATCCCTTCGGTCATCTGGGCGCGCTGGGCGGGCGGCAGGGCCGCCATGATCTCGCCGACCAGGGCGTCGAGCTTCAGGCAGGTCTCTCCCGCCAGATCCATCTCGCCCGCCAGGGCGCCGAGGATCGATCCGACCCCCGCCTCCAGCCGATCGCCCCCCGCGACGGCCGCCACAGACGCCCCCATGTCATTCCTCCGAAGCCAGGCCGCGATCCTGAAACGAACGTAGCTAACGCCGGGTGAACCCGGTTACGTGGCGCCGCGCCACCGGGGCGTGTGTATCGCTGGGCGATTGAACCCGCGCCCGGCGCGATCCATGCTCGCCAGCCTGAAGGGGAGGGAGGCATGGGCCCATGGGCTGGACGCGACGCGGGACCATCGCGGCCATGAGCGCGGCCGCCGCCACATCCTCCGCCCGGGCCGCCACGCCAGCTGCCGCCCGCCCCCGCGCCCCCCACGGCGCTCGGGGCCTCCGGGCCCTGGCCGCCCGGGCCCTTCACGAAGCCC